>REEF01000666.1 GCA_007695205.1 Planctomycetaceae bacterium | reverse complement strand
CGTTCGCGTTGGGTACCACCATACGAAATCCGACAGTTACTGTTTTGCCGATGCTTAGCTCCCTCTGAAAACCATTGTTTCACGACCTTCCTGCCTGCGGGATCATCACCTTTCAGTGACCATGTTCTCCCATTCACGAAAAATCACCTCGACCGTTTCCGACGCGGTGCCGGACGAGGCGGCCAGACCGGCCCAACCTTCGGCGGGCAGCGTCACGGTGGTCGTGGCGAAATCCTTCCACACGTAGCTGTCCGCGGAAGCATAGGAGGCGGTGAATTTGTCGCCGTGCCGCGCCAAGCGCAGGAAGAAAGGCGCGAGCACACCGTCTTCGCCGCGCGTGACCTTGGAATCTGCGCCCGGACGATCGCGCACGATCTGAAGTGTGCGGCCCGGCCCGGGGTTCAGGCCGGTCATCACGAAAGGACTGTCCGGTTCCAGCGTGGCGCGGAACATCACGCCCAGCCGCACCTTGCCCGACGGCTTGACGGCCTCGACCAAGGTGATGATTTCCCCGTCACCGGAGAACGGTTTTCCCACGAAGGTGAACGCATCGCGGCCGGTCGCCGCCATACCGGTCCCCGACGCTCGCAGCGTCCAAATCTCGTGGATCTCGCGTACTGCGGCCCCCGGCGCATCGCCGATCCCGGCAGCGGTGACGCCGATGGGCGGGTTGGCGTAGAAGCCCAGACGGTTGCTCTCCAACACTTCCGTGTAACGCATATGCTGTGGTCCCAATCGATCGCGAGTGCGGCGTTGAGCAAAGATGCGTTGGTCGTTGCCGAAGGTGTCCTGGGACCATTGATCGTACAGCGCCGCCATGGACCGCACCCGCTCGGGATGCTGCCAGGCCAAGTTCCGCATTTCCGTACGGTCCTCCCGCAGATTGAACAAGCGCCACGGCCCGCTGCGGAAGTTGACCAGCTTCCATTCGCCTTGAATCACCGCCAGGTCCATGCCACCGAATTCGAAGCCCCAGAAATCCGGCGGCGGCCGATGGCCGCCCTCTAGGATCGGCCGCAAGCTGGCGCCGTCCAACGGCGGCACATCCAGTGCATCGTAATCCACGTCGCCGATGTCTACAAAAGTAGCCATGATGTCGATAATGTGGCCGGGCTGATCCGTGATCGTCGCCGGTGCGATCACTGCCGGCCACCGTGCGATCAGCGGCGAGCAATGTCCGCCTTGATGTTGCGACTGCTTGTTATAGCGGAACGGCATGTTGCTGAAGGCCGACCATACCGCGCCCATGCACCAGCGAGAATCGGGATGCGAGGGGTCCACTTGGCGATTCGGTGGGTTGGCATTATCGAACGCCTGCGCACCATTGTCGCTCATGAACATGACCAGCGTGTTGTCCGACAGACCGGGATGCTTGGTGCGATCCAAGCGGTCCAACGCATCCAGCACCTTGCCGATGTTCTGATCCATGCTGTCCACCATGGCTGCGTACACGGCGCGTCGATGTGCCTCCTTTTCCTGCTGAACCGTCGTGAGTTCGTGCCAGGGGGGCACATCGTCACGCCACGGCGGCAAACGCCACGGTGGTTCGATCAGCCCGTTGGCCTGCAGACGCGTCCATTTTTCCTCGCGCAACACATCCCAGCCGCGCCGGTACAGATCACGATACTTGTCGATCAGCGGCGTTGGCGCTTGCAATGGCGTGTGCGGTGCGTTGAAGGAAAGATACAGGAAGAAGGGAGCGCCCGAGGGATCTGCCACCGCATCTTCGATCAAGGCGACGGCGTGGTCCCCGAAGGCATCCGTCATGTAGTAATCCTCGGGAAACGTCGATTGCAGCAGGAACCGCTGAGCGTCCGGGCCATGTCCCCAGCGATCATGCGGTCGGAAGTGCGCGTGGTCCAGGGGCGTGATGAAGTTGCCGGGCGTGTACGCGTCGAGCGAAACCTTGTTGCGGCCGATCGCGCTGGGAAAATAGTCGGACGCCCCATCGTACAAGCCGTAGAAATGGTCGAACCCGCGTTCGATCGGCGTTTGTTCCTTGCGGGTCGGATTCCTGGGCAAATGCCATTTGCCGACGATACCGGTGCGGTAGCCCGCGGCACGCAGGGCTTCCCCGAGGGTGACGCTAGGATTCTGCAGCGCCAGACCCGCGCGCGGGTGATACAATCCGGTCATCAATGCCGCGCGCGTGGGCTCGCACTTTGCCTGGTTGTAGAATTGGCGGAAACGCAACCCCTCGCGGGCCAACCGGTCCAGACGCGGCGTGTCGATTTCGCCACCGTAGCACCCGAGATCCGAATAGCCCAAGTCATCGGCGATGATAAAGACAATGTTCGGCCGCTCGTGCGCCGTGATCTTCCCGGCCAACATCGTGCCGGCGATCACGAACGCTCCGATGATGAATCGATGGATCATGGTGGGTTGCTATTCTATCCGACAGGTTCGAAAGGCGCTGCGATGTGCACGGCAATCCGTTCATTTGGCAGCGTAACCGGTTGTCTCGCGCCGGGCAACACCCCGGATCGTTGAGGTGCCTGATGCGACCTCGAGAACCCCAAAGGAAAACGCAACGGATTGGATCCCCTCTTGAATCGATCGCGGACGCATGGGAGACTTCCGCTGTGGGTATTTTCCTGTGCCGTATAAAACGGGGAATCGCTGATGAGTACGCTTTGTCTGAAAGAGATGGTCCGGTTCCTGTGTCCTGTGTTGCTGGGGGTCTGCATGATCGGTCCTTCGCCATGTCGCGCGGACCAACCGGGCTTGCCTAATCCGTTTTTTGTGTTCGACAACGGACTGCGTGGCGTCGATGATCCGACGACGGTGCTCGGTCGACTGGGCTATGCGGGGATGGGGGCCAGCGGTTTTCAGGTGGCGCCGTTGGTCCGGCAGTATCAGGAGGCGGGGTTGAAGGTGTTCAGCACCTACGTGGGCTGCAACCTGGATAAGACGCCTGCTTACGATCCGCAGATGTCTCGGATGATGGACGAATTACAAGGCACCGACGTGGTCGTATGGTTGACCGTTATCGGCGGCCGATACGGACAGGAGGATGATCGGGCAGCCGAGATTGTCGGTGAAATCGCTGAAATGGCGGCTGCTCGCAAGCTGCCGGTCGCCTTGTATCCGCACAGCGGATTCTATGTGGCAACCACGGCCGATGCGCTGCGATTGGCCCGACGGGTGGATCGCCCGAATCTGGGAGTATCGATCAATCTGTGCCATGAACTGATGACGGACCAAGGTTCCAAGCTGGACGAGACGATTCGGCAGGCGGCCGATCTGCTGATGATGGTATCGATCAATGGCGCGGATGCGAAACAGCCAGGCTTCGGTTGGGACCGGTTGATCCAGCCGCTGGGTCAAGGTGATTTCGATGTGGCCGATTTCCTGCGAAAGATACGTCAGACGGGTTACGAAGGCCCGATCGGGTTGCAGTGCTATGCGGTGCCCGGCGATCCGATAGAAAACCTGCAGCAATCGATGCGCACCTGGAAGCAATACCAGGTCGAGCTTGGCGAACCTTTGACTACTTCGCCCTGAGTCTGATGATACCGATGTCCATGGCCCCCTCGAATCTTGAGAGCTGATCCATGACCTTTCCGTCCAACCCTTCGACCGCCCACGCTTCGCCCGTGATCCCCGCACCTGTTCCGCTCGCATCTTTGGTAAACCGTGCCCAAGCGGGTTTCGAGGATCGTTTTGGGCGCCCGCCGCGCTGGATCGCTGCGGCGCCCGGACGGGTAAACGTGATCGGCGAGCACACGGATTACAACGATGGGTTCGTCTTGCCGATGGCGATCCAGCGTTACGTCGTGATCGCGGCGGATCGGCCTCAACCGATCTCGCGACCGATGCCGATCCGTCTGAGCAGTTCGGCGTTCGAACAGGCCGAATGGATCTCGCTGGACCACACCAGCAACGAGGAACTCGCACCGTGGGCTCGGTATGTCCTGGGGGTTTTGGTTGGATGTCGCGATGCGGGGATGGAGGCGGGGGCGTTGGACATGCTGGTCGATTCCAACGTGCCGCTGGGTGGCGGGTTGTCCAGCAGTGCTGCCCTGGAGGTGGCCACGGCGACGCTGGTCGAGGCCGTGACGGGTCGTTCGATGCCGCTTGTTGACAAGGCCCTGTTGTGCCAGCAGGCCGAGCATCGGTTCGCCGGAGTGCCGTGTGGGATCATGGACCAATTCAGTTCCGTGTTCGGGCGTCCGGACCATCTGATGCTGCTCGATTGCCGCTCCGCCGAGATCACTCCGGTGCCCTTGAACGATCCTCAAGTCCAGGTGCTGATCATCAATACGAATGTCAAACACGAATTGACGGGCGGCGAGTACGCCGAGCGTCGTGAGCAGTGCGAACGGGCGGCGAAGGAACTCGGCGTACCGTCGTTGCGGGATGCCAACCTGGATCTTTTGGCCGATCGTTCGGCCGCGTTACCGCCCGTCCTGGTCCGCCGCGCACGCCACGTGATCGGCGAAATCGAACGGACTCGTCAAGCTGCCCAGGCCATCGCTGCCGGCGACTGGCAACACACGGGTCAACTGATGGATGCCAGCCATGCTTCGCTGCGTGACGATTACGAGGTGAGCTGCAGGGAACTGGACCTGCTGGTCGAACTGGCGGGCCAGCAGCCGCCCGGTGCCGTGATCGGTTCGCGCATGACCGGTGGCGGCTTCGGGGGTTGTACGGTCAGTCTGGTGCGAAGCGAGCATCTGGACGCTGTGGCGCACGCGATTCATGACGGCTACCGAAATCAAACCGGTATCGTGCCCAGTCTGTTTACCACTCGGCCCGCAGCCGGCGCGCACATTGTGCTTGGTTGATGCCGGGTGGCTGCCGGCCATGGAGTCTCATCGCCCCGGGAGATCATCAGCATGTCGGACGAACAGCCGCATCGTCGCTACAACCCATTGACCGGCCAATGGATTCTCGTGTCGCCTCATCGCACCCAGCGTCCGTGGCAGGGGCAGCAGGAGGAATCTGCTGGTGAATCGCGGCCGCCCTACGATCCCACCTGCTATCTATGCCCGGGCAACCGGCGGGCCAGCGGGGACTGTAACCCCGATTATTCCGGCACCTACGTCTTTCCCAACGATTTTCCCGCGCTGCTGCCCGCCCCAGTGACCGGTCTGCTCGAAACGAAAAACCAACCTGACCAGCAGAAGCCATCTGGCGTTGAAGACGAATTATTCCGCCGTCAGACGGTACACGGGACATGCCGAGTGGTCTGCTTCTCGCCGCGACATGATTTGACGCTTCCCGAGATGACCGTGCCCGCGATCCGAGGGGTGATCGACATGTGGGCGGAACAGACCGTCGAATTGGGTGCACGCTATCGCTGGGTACAGGTCTTCGAGAACAAGGGAGCGGTGCAAGGTTGTTCCAACCCGCACCCGCACGGCCAGATCTGGGCCGTGGATCGGTTGCCCGAGTTGGCGTGGAGAGAGGACCAGCAGCAGCGAGAATACTTCACGCGACATGGTGTCCCGTTGCTCGTGGATTACGCCCGATGCGAACTTCAGTACGGCGAACGAGTCGTGGTGCAGGGAGCCCATTGGATCGCGGTGGTTCCCTACTGGGCGACCTGGCCGTTCGAGACGCTTGTCCTGCCTCGTTGCAAATCAATCCGTCGACTGCCCGAGATGACCAGCGCCCAGCGAGACGACCTGGCGGACTTGATGAAGCGACTATTGACTCGCTACGACAACCTGTTTCAGACCTCGTTTCCTTACTCGATGGGCTGGCATGGCGCACCGACCGATGCGGACGACCACCACCACTGGCAACTGCACGCTCACTACTTTCCGCCGCTGTTGCGTTCGGCGACGGTCAAGAAGTTCATGGTCGGTTACGAGATGCTGGCCGAATCCCAACGCGACCTGACTCCCGAACAAGCGGCTGCCAGGCTGCGTGAGGTGTCCGAACGGCACTATTCGCTCTTGAACGAACCATAGCACCGTTCGAGAAATCACTGTCCGATGTCCCCTCGCCCCTCGTGGGAGAGGGCAGGGTGAGGGGGCAGAAAGTGCGTCAGTTATTTCTCGACCGGTGCTTAGCTGAACAACTGCCAGCGACCGACGGCTTCGAAAGCGTTTACGTAATGTTCGATCGTCGGCTTGCGGCAGTCTGCGGGCCACGTGACCGCGATCACATCGAAACGAGCCGGGGATTCCAGCAAGCCGTGCCGCTTCAAGAACGCGAGGGCCAGCCGAGTCAGCCGGAGCTGCTTCTGCTGGTCGACTGCATCGGCGGGATGCCCCGCTTCGTGCGAGCGACGCGTCTTTACTTCGACGAAGACGATCGTCGAACCATCCACGGCGACCAGATCGATTTCTCCCAAACGCTGTCGATCGGAACGGGCCACGATCACGTAGCCTTTCTTTCGCAAGAATCGGGCCGCTTCGGATTCACCACGCTGGCCCAGGGTTTCCGGACGCCGCCAGCGTGCGACCAGTTCACCGAATTTCGGCCAGATTCTCAAGGCAACCTCCCCCCGGTTGGGAAGTGTTCCAGCGATGGGGAACTGCCGATCTACTTGGAATCGGCAACCTGCTTCGCGCGGCGTTCCTTCAAACGCACGGCCTTGCCGACCCGTTTGCGCAGGAAGTACAGCTTGGCTCGGCGAACCACGCCTGACCGTTTGACCTCGATCTTCTCGATGCGGGGCGAATGCAGAGGAAACTTTCGCTCGACGCCTTCCCCGGCGACGATGCGTCGCACGGTGAACATCTCACGAGTCCCGCCACCGCTACGGGCGATGACCGTTCCGGTGAAGATCTGGACGCGTTCTTTGTTACCTTCCAGAATCTTGGTGTGGACATCGACCGTATCGCCGATCTCAAAGAAAGGCACCTCGGTCTTCAGGCAGGTCTCTTCGACCGTGTTTAGAAGCGCTTGCTTGTTCATAGTAGTTCCTTTTCCTCTCGGGCACCGACCTCGCTGGCCGACTGGTCCAACAAATCGGCTCGCCGCTGTCTTGTTTTTTCGTAGCTCTGCTCTCGCCTCCAACGGGCGATCTCTTCATGGTTCCCGGTCAGCAGGACTTGCGGTACGGTTAAGCCCCGAAATTCGCGGGGCCGAGTGTACTGGGCAAATTCGAGCCACCGATTTCCCGGCGAAAACGAATCGTCTCGATGACTTTCCGCCTGGCCCAGCACGTCCGGTACCAGACGGATCACGGCGTCGATGACGACCATCGCAGCGACCTCGCCCCCGTTCAGGACATAGTCGCCGATCGAAATCTCTTCGGGCTGAAGGAGATCGATCACCCGCTGATCGAACCCTTCGTACCGACCACACAATAAAATCAATCGTCTCCGCTCCGCCAGTTGCTCGACCCGCCGTTGGTTCAGCGGTCGCCCCTGCGGAGTCAACAGGATCACGTGTCCCGGGTCATCCCCCTGTTGTTGGATCGATTCGACACATTCGACCACCGGCTGGACGCACAGGACCATCCCCGGCCCACCACCGTAAGGTCGGTCGTCAACTTTCTGATGCTTATTTCGAGTCCACTGTCGCACGTCGTGGATATGAACCTGAACGAAACCGCGTTCGATGGCTTTGTTCAACAAGCTCTGCCCCAGATAACCGGGAAACATGTCCGGAAACAGGGTCACCACATCGAAACGCATGTTTTCCCCAACCGGTCTAGGGCTCGGGTGGAGCGTCTGCAGGCTCGCCACCCGCCTCGGCCGCCGGTGTTTCCCCCGCTTCGGCCCTCGCCGCTTTGGTCTCATCCGCTTCGGGTTCGGCTGCTTCGGTGGCAGCCGCTTCGGGTTCGACTGCCTCGGTGGCAGCCACTTCGGGTTCGACTGCTTCGGTGGCAGCCACCTCGGGCTCGACTGCTTCGGTGGTAGCCGCCTCGGGCTCGGCTGCCTCTTCCGACGCCGGCGGTTCTTCCTGTTTTCTGGTGACGACCATCGGCGGTGGCGCCATCGGTTTGGTTGCAGCCAACCTTTCCTGCGCCTCGCGCTGTTTTTCCAGGTGGGTGCCGTTGGTGCCGTACTTCTTGATCAGCACGGCCACTTTTTCCGTCGGCAACGCACCGACCCCCAACCAATAATCGATCCGTTCGGCATTCAAAACCGCTCGCGCATCGGTCTCGCGGACCATCGGGTCGTAATGACCAAGCTCTTCGATCGCTCGCCCGTCGCGTGGTGCGCGGGAATCCATTGCGCAAATGCGAAAGAACGGTCGATGTCGCCGCCCCAATCGCTTCAACCGAATACGTACTGCCACTGACTACTCCTCGTGAACTGGGAATGATTGCGACGCCGTCCAGCCATGCGGCACGGCTGGACCTGGCCTCGCACCGATTCAATTCTTGCCTTTATCTGAACGTTTTTTTCGCCGCAAATCCTTCTCGCGCTGTTTCTTCAACTTGGCTCGCTCTTTGGTCGTCAACCGTTTTCCTGTGCTTTTTTTGGCGCGAGGCCCCCGGCTGCCCGGATCCAACAAACCCGAACGCTGCAGTTCCTGCACGGCCCGCATACGATCGCCCATGCCCTTGCCAGCCATCGACTGCATGATCGGGGCCATCATCTCGTATTGCTTGACCAACTGATTGACAACCTGCGGCTCGACCCCCGCCCCCCGCGCGATCCTCATGCGGCGACTGGGGTCGATGATCTTCGGATGACGACGCTCGGCAGGCGTCATCGAGTCGATAATGCCCGCCGTCTGGCGGATGGAACCCTCCGTGTCCTCCTCCTGCAGCATTTTCTGAAAATCGCCCATGCCGGGCATCAGCCCCATCATCTTTTGCATCAAGCCGGGCTTGGACATCTTCAGAAGCTGGTCGCGGAAATCGTCCAGCGTGAACTCGCCGGACCGCATCTTCGCCTCCAGTGCGGCCTGCTCGTCGGCGTCGACCACTCGCTGGACCTGGTCGACCAGGGCCACCATGTCGCCCAAGCCCAATATCCGCCCCGCCATGCCTTCCGGCCGGAACGGCTCCAGCGAATCCAGGTGCTCGCCGGTACCGATGTACTTGATCGGCACCCCCGTCACCCGCTTGACCGAAAGCAGAGCGCCGCCTCGAGTGTCCCCATCCAGCTTGGTCATGATCACGCCGTCCAGCTCCAAAGCTTCGTTGAACGCTTTGGCGCTGTTGACGGCGTCCTGGCCCGTCATGCCGTCCACAACCAGATAGACCTGGTCGGGTTGCACCCGCAGATCGATCCGCTGCAGTTGCTGCATCAGCTCCTGATCGATCGCCAATCGGCCCGCCGTATCCAGGATGACGACCCGGATGCCTTCGTCTTTCGCTTTGCGGACCGCATCCTGGCAGACACGAACAGGATCCTGAGCACCCTTCTCCGAATAGACGGGGACGTTCAACTGCTGGCCCAGCACATGGAGCTGTTCGATCGCCGCGGGACGCTGCAAGTCGGCCGCGACCAACATGGGACGTACGTTGCTGTCCAACAACAGCCGCGATAACTTGCCACACGTCGTCGTCTTACCCGAACCCTGCAGACCGCAGAGCATCAGGACGGTCGTGTCTTTTTTCAGATGCAAAGACGCATCGACCGGCCCCAACAACTCGATCAACTGCTGATGGACGACCCCCACTAATTGTTGGCTGGGGTCGAGTGCCAAGAGTACCTTCTCGCCCATCGCCTTCTCGGTGACTTCGGCCATGAAGTCCTTGACCACCGAGTAGCTGACGTCCGCTTCCAGCAACGAGGTCTCGACCAAACGCAGGCCGTCGCGCATGTTGCCCTCGGTCAATTTGCCCTTGCCCCGCAGGGATTTGAAGGCAGCTTTTAGACCGTCTTGCAGTGATTCAAACATCGCGACAACCAGGGAAACAAAGCAGGGATTTTTTGCCGTCAGGACCCAACATCCGGTGACGATTCAAGATACCCTTCGACCGCTTGCGGACAGAGGGAAGCCAGCATCTTAGCCGATAGCTGGATTCCTTGTAAATGGCCAACCGGCATTCGAACCGAATAGAAACCACTCGACTGCATTAAGATTACAGATTTGTTGGCGATGACCCTTGAAATCCCGTTTCCGAGTTGGTAAACTCCGCGTCTTTCCAAGTTAAAGTAAACACAAGGTAGCGAAACAGACCCGCACGGTGTCGTGCTGGATCGTCGGAGGTGGTGAATTGGCTGGCGCGAAGACATACATGGCAAAACCTGGCGAGGTGGAACAAAAGTGGTGGGTCGTCGATGCGACGGATCGAGTGCTAGGTCGTTTGGCCAGCGATATCGCCACCGTCCTGATGGGAAAGCATCGGCCCACCTATACGCCGCACGTGGACACCGGCGACTTTGTGATCGTGACCAATGCAGAGAAGGTCAAGTTGACCGGCAGGAAGCTGGAAAAGAAGATGTACACGTGGTACACGGGATATCCGGGCCTGCGCAGCGAAACGGCAGCCAAACGGATGGAGGATCATCCTGAGCGGATTCTGTACGATGCGGTTCGCCGGATGTTGCCCAAGAACAAACTGGGACGTAAGATGCTGTCCAAGTTGAAGATTTTTACGGGCCCCGATCATCCACATCAGGCCCAGCAACCCGAATTAGCGGACTTTGGCGTTAAATAGCACCCAGCAAGGCGGTGCACGAATCCATACAAACAACTGATTTAGTGTGAAGCAGAGGCTATGGTAGCGGTAAAGAAAGATAAGATTACGGGTGACTCGCTCGGGACCGGGCGACGCAAGTCCGCAGTGGCTCGAGTTCGACTTCGAGCGGGTACGGGCCAGATCACGATCAACGACCGTTCGCTGGAGAATTTCTTTACGATCGAACAGGATCAGCGTTCGGTCACCGAGGTGCTCGAAGCGGTGGGCCAGCGAGGCATCGTGGATGTTGTGATTCGGGTCAGTGGCGGTGGGACGACGGGACAAGCCGGAGCCTGCCGTATGGGGATCGCACGAGCGTTGGTCAGTTATGATAGCGAACTGTTTCCCACCCTGCGAAGCGAAGGGTTTTTGACCAGAGACAGCCGCATGAAAGAGCGAAAGAAGTACGGGCTGCACGGTGCTCGCCGTGGTGTCCAGTTCTCCAAGCGATAGTTCGACGGGCTTTACCAAGCTGCCGCGTCTCGAGTTTTCCCGGACGCGGAACCATCGCTCGAACCAGTGCCGGCCGCAACCCGCGTGAGTTGCGGCCGTCTTTGTTTCTTGGCGCTGCTGGATCCAACGCCGCCATCATTTGCAGACCGCATGCCATCCATGGTAGACTCCAAGGCGCCGAAGCGAAAGGGAATGGTTTGGCAGAGGAATGGGGCCGTGCGACAATGGAACCTAGGCTCTGTCAGAAAAGGGGCCTGACCCTCTCCAGGCACACCGTATTTCCCGAGTTTTCAGCATGCCCTCCAAAGGGTCAGCCCCGTCTTCTGACAGAGCTTAACGCGAGTGGTTCGGCGGAGCGTTTCAGGTTTTCGGCTTGTTTCGAGTTCCGATCTTCCGCCCTTGAGTGTCTATTGCCTTGCCTGAAATTCGCTTGCCCTGTATTCCCTGCTCCCGACCAGCTACACCCACAGTCTTGACACAGTTCAACTGTGTCAATCAAAAACGTCGCCGCAAATTCTTGTTATTAAAGAACTTGCGACGACGATGTCGATCCAAGCGGAGGGCACGGGACTCGAACCCGCAACCCCATAAAGGGGCGCCGCATTTCGAATGCGGTTGCTAGCCATTCGCCTACCCTCCGGCTGCTGTGTCCGTAGTTTTACGTTGAAGCGGAGGCGGAGGCAAGACCCGACGTTCGATTCTTGGCATCGGCAAAGAACCAGGACCGGTCGGGGTGGGGAAAACCGAGTCGTTTGTCAACCTCGTTCCAAAGTGAGATGCCGGATTGGAACCGACGAAGGTTCTCGCAAAACAGGTCGGTCACATCGTCGTTACGTGTCCTCCCCTGGGCGCCTACATGGGGGGTTATCAGTACGTTGGGCAGTTCCCATAGCGGGCTGTCGGTCGGCAGAGGCTCGATTTCGGTTACGTCCAAACCGGCGCCTGCCAAATGACCGCTGGACAAGGCGGCGATCAGATCGGATTCGTTGACGCAGGGGCCTCGAGCCACATTGATCAGGATGGCGCCGGGCTTGAGCAATGCCAGTTCGTGGGCACCGATCATGCCGCGAGTCTGCTGGTTTAAGGGCATGCCCAGGATCAGGATGTCCGATTGACGCAGCAGATCGTCCAGCCGATCGGTTGGCCATAGCTGTTCGACCTCTGGGGGCCGGCGGAGGGGATAGACGTCGGTAGCCAAAATGCGGACTCGATACGGAGCCAAAACCTGGGCGATTCGCCGCCCGTTCCCGCCGAAGCCGACGATGCCGACGGTTGAACCGTGCAGGTCGAGCGTCGGACGGCGAATGAATTCGCGTCGGATCGTTTGACGGAAAAAGACCGGCAAGCCTCGCAAGATGCCTAACAGCAAGGCCATCGTCTGCTCGGCGACCTGGTTGGCGAACAATCCCGAGGCGCTGGTGACCTGGATGTCGGAATCGATGACCGCTGGCGCAAGGCAGTGATCCAGACCGGCTGCGGAAGATTGGATCCACTTCAGGCGTCCTTGGCGGACGACTTGATCCCACGGCACGGGGCGTTCTTTGGCGTGCCCGCAATAAATATCGGCCTCGAAAATGGCCTCGGGGATCCCCTGCTGACCTGCGTCGGTGATCGTCATGGTTGGGACAGCGGCTTGGATCTGGTCCAGGTACCGAGGTTCTACGGCATAGCAGAGCACGATGTGCATGGCAGGTTGAAGGCTCCGGAGCAAGTAGGTTGGGTGCGGGGTCAGGAGACCCGCGCACAACAAGTCGGTTCAATCATTCCGACGGCAAGAAGTCGATGGTGAATACGTCATTGGGATCAACGGCACCCGGTTGCAGGGCCTGGACTTCGACCAATTGGTCGTGCAAGGTCTGCCAACGGTCCAGGGTCATCTGGCCAAAAGGCTGGGCAGTAGGCTGGTCCATCCGGCACAGGTCCTGCAGGGCGGCCACTCCCGAGCGGAGGATTTCTGCGTCCATGTCGCGGTTCCATTCGGCCAAGTATCGGTTGGTCGGATCAGGGTCCGCCAGGTATTGCGTCCAGCCTTGGATCGAAGCGCGGACCATGCGGGAGACCAGTTCGGGATGGTCTTCGATCATCTTCGGCCGGGTGATCAAAACACTGGTATACGGATTGTAGCCCAGATCGGAGACCATCAGCACATGGGGGCGACTGCCTTGAGCACGGGCGACCAGAGGTTCGCTGAATACAAAAGCCTGCTGGGCGTAGTGCTGATCGAGCAGGAAGGGCGCGACGTTCCCCGAATACGGCACCACTCGCACTCCGGCCAGTGGTACCCTTTTCTGGATGAACAACGAGAACAGGGACGAACTGCTGATCGCCAGGGTGACGTTTTCCAGTTGATCAAAGCTGCGGATCCCCGATTGCTCGTGAACCATGATGCAGCGGGGACTGTGCTGCAGCGGGGCCATCAGCCCGATCGTCTGCGCTTGCTGAGGCCAGCCGAGCAGGACGTTTTCGGCGCCGGCGACCCCAAAAGGAACTCGGCCACTGGCAACTTGCGTCACCACGGGCACGCCGGGTCCGCCGGGGCGGATGGTGACCTGCAATCCTTGTTGTTCGTAGAAGCCGTGGACCAACGCCGCGTAGTATCCGCCGTGTTGGACGTCGGGAAACCAGTTCAATTGCAGTTGGACGGCGATCGCTTGTGGATCGCTGCCGTCGAATCGATCGGCCGACGGCAGCGCATCGTCCCGATCCCCTCGGCAACCGAGGACCAGGCTCAGGGTCAGCAAGATCAATGTCCGAATCATCATAAGGATGGGCCGCGATGGAATTGGAGCGGAAATTGGGGCGTCCTTGCCACGATCGACCTCTTTCTGCTCGTAATCGTAATCGTAATCGATAGAATCTGCCATGAGGCCCGTTTCGAGTACGAGTAAGATAGGCGGTTGTGGCATGTCCGAGTTTCGTAAGGATCCGCTGTCGGATCATTGGGTGATCATCGCGCCGAATCGGGCGGAACGTCCCGAGCAATTTGGCCTTGGATCGTTGGAACGGTCGACCGGGCGGTGCCCCTTCTGTCGGGGGCACGAGGCGGATACGCCCGCGCAAACGGCGGCCTACTCGGCGACCGGCCGTTTGATCGATCAGGGGCCTTGGCAGGTACGGGTCATTCCCAACAAGTTCCCGGCGGTCGAGAACGTTCGCGAGCAACGGCCGGAGCAGCGTGATTTTTTTCGCTCACGGCACGGCGTGGGGGTGCACGAGGTCATTATCGAATGCCCGGATCACGTCACCGCGTTTTCGCATCTGAGCGACCAGCAGATTTCGCTAGTCTTCCAGGCTTACCGAGACCGGATGGCTTACTGGCGCGGCGATCCGCGATTGGCCTATGCCCAGATCTTCAAGAATTCGGGCGCATCGGCGGGCGCCTCGTTGGAGCACGCTCACAGCCAGTTGATCGCCACCCCGGTCGTCCCGACTCAGATCGAAAACGAGCTGGTCCGATCGGCAGATTACTTCCAACAACACGGCCGATGCGTGTTTTGCGAGATGATCCGGCGCGAGTTGGCGGATCCGATTCGGTTGGTCGAACAGACGGAGCAATTCGTGGCTTTTTGTCCGTTCGCCAGCCAGTTCCCGTACGAAACCTGGATTTTGCCCCGACAACACGGCAGCCATTTTGAGTTTACGGAAGATGGGCGACTTGTAGGGCTTGCTGTCATGCTCCGAAAAATCCTGGGTCGCATGGAACATCTCTTGAACGATCCGGGCTTTAACTATTTAATTCATACTGCCCCGTTCGGTTCGACGCATTTGAGTCATTACCACTGGCACGTAGAGATTTTGCCTCGGGTTTCCAACACGGCTGGCTTCGAGTGGGGAGCTGGCGATTACATCAACATGGTGACTCCGGAGCAAGCGGCTCACGTATTACGTTTTGGCAGGGAACCGGACGGCAGGCAGACCTGAATCGACGTTGACGCTGAATTGTTTTCAAGGCTTCGTGTAAGCGACTCGCTGGAATGGAACCCACGTTCGATGAGTAACCGAATACGTCTGTGTCTGGTGCTGCATAATCACCAACCGATCGGCAATTTTGATGATGTTTTCGAGCATGCGTACCGGGACAGTTACCGGCCGTTTCTGGATGTGTTCGAGGGCTACGAGCACCTGCAGATTTCGCTGCACACCAGCGGACCGTTAATCGAATGGTTGCATGAACGTCATCCTGAATATCTGGACCGATTGGCTCGATTGGTCGAAGCGGGTCGCATCGAGATCGTGGGTGGTGCGTTTTACGAGCCGATCCTGACGATGATCCCGGCTCGGGACCGGGTGGGTCAGATCACGTCGTACACCGATTGGTTGGAGAGCCGGTTGGGTGGCAAGGTTCGCGGTGCTTGGGTGCCGGAGCGGGTTTGGGAGCAGTCGCTGACCGGCGATCTGGCCGAAGCGGGCATCCAGTACTCGGTCCTGGATGACTTTCATTTCCGGGGCGCCGGTTTGACCAGCGACCAGTTGCACGGCTACTATGTGACCGAGGACAACGGTCAGATCATCAGCATTTTTCCGGGCAGCGAGCGGCTGCGGTACCTGATCCCGTTCCGCGATCCGCAGGAGACGATCGACTATTTGCGTGAGATCGCCGACCAGCATCCCGATTCGGTGATGGTCTTTGGGGATGACGGCGAGAAGTTCGGGACGTGGCCCGAAACGAAAAAGCACTGTTACCAGGACGGTTGGCTGCGTCGTTTCTTCGACGCGTTGACGGCCCATCGCGATTGGTTGAGCACGACGACGCTGGGCGAAGCCGTCGATCACGTGCTGCCGATCGGCAAGATTTTCCTGCCCGACGCCAGTTATCGAGAGATGACCGAGTGGTCTTTGCCGGTGACTCAGCAACTGGCCTACGACCAGGCCGTGCACGACCTGCAGCACGACCCGCGTTGGCAGCAGATCAAGCCGTTTGTGCGCGGCGGGTTCTGGCGGAACTTTCGCGTCAAATACCCCGAGGCGAACGAGATGTACAGCCGCATGATGATGGTCAGCCGTCGTGTGGCCGAGGCTCAGCGGCAGGGGATGGTCGGCGAAGAACTGTATTGGTCGCGGCGCGAGCTGTATCGAGGGCAATGCAATTGCAGTTATTGGCATGGCGCGTTTGGGGGAATCTACCTGCCGCATCTGCGGAACGCCGTGTACAACCATTTGATCGCCGCCGATAACCTGCTGGATCGGGCTTTCGGGGTCAGCGAGAATCAGGTGGCGATCGACGATGCGGATTTCGACTTCGATGGACGCCGCGAGGTGCGTTTGGTGAACAACCGGTTGGTCGCCTTGCTGGCGCCGGCCACGGGCGGGCATTTGTACGAACTGGATGTCCGTTCCATCTGCCACAATCTACTGGCGACGTTGACTCGGCGTCCCGAGGCCTATCATCGCAAGGTGGTGGTCGGCGATCGAAACAAGGAGGATCCCTGCGCCAGTATCCACGATCGGGTGGTCTTCAAGCAGCAGGGTCTGGAACGCAAACTGCAATACGACCTGTATCCTCGCAAGAGTCTGGTCGATCATTTCTTCGACAACGACGCGACCTTGGATGCGGTCAGCCGCGGCCAGGCGATGGAGCGAGGCGACTTTGCGGCGGGAGTCTATGAAGCCAAATTGCGTCGCAGTGCCGATCGCGTCCAAGCCGTGTTGACTCGGCAAGGCAATGCGTGGGGTATCCCGCTGACCATCACCAAGGGCATCAAGCTGGTGGCAGGCAGTTCCACGTTGGAGATCGCTTATCTGGTCGAAGGACTGGCTGCGGATTCCGAGCTGCATTTGGCGATCGAATTCAATTTTGCGGGAATGCCGTGGAAGGCCGAGGGCCGGCACTTCACTGATGGCGACGATCGGGTGCTGGGCGATTTGGGCAAAAAGCTGGACCTGCAAGACGTCCAGCGGCTGGACCTAGTCGACCAGTGGTTGGGGCTCGGCGCGCAATTGACGACCAATCGTCCCACGGGGTTCTGGACGTTCCCGATCGGCACGGTCAGCCAATCCGAATCGGGGATCGAGTTGGTCCATCAGTCAGTCGTCGTGATGCCTCATTGGTTGATCCGCGCGGATAGTGAGGGCCGTTGGAGCGTCACGATGCAATTGGAACTGGACACCGCTGCGGCAGAAGCTCGCCGCACCGAAGCAGCGGTGCTGGTCGCAACCGCTTGAATCGATTCCGCTGAACCAGCGAACCAAGGAGTCTGCCGTGGCACCATTTGCCGTTATCTTGCCTGCTGCCGGAAAGAGCAGCCGATTCAAGGACCGCCATTATCGCAAGCCGTTCGCGCCGTTGGATCATCGCGCCGTGTGGTTGCATTCGGCCGAACGATTCTTGAACCGGGACGACGTGAAGCAATTGATCCTGGTCGTTGCGCCGCAAGATCGTCAGGAATTCGATGCGAAGTTCGCCGCGAACGTGGCCGTGCTGGGGATCGATGTGGTGGAAGGGGGCCAGCACCGTCCGGATTCGGTCCAGCGAGCCTTGGATCAGGTCCGTCCCGAGATCGAGTACATCGCCGTGCATGATGCGGCCCGCCCCTGTGTGGCCTCGGAGTGGATCGACAAGGTCTTCGACGCTGCGGTCGAATCCGGCGCCGCCATCCTGGCGCTGCCCGTTCGCGGTACGTTGAAGCGAGTCGCTGGCGGGAAGATCGTCGAGACGGTGGCGCGTGGTGATCTGTGGGAGGCGCAAACTCCGCAGGTTTTTCGGCGGCAGTTGTTGATGGACGCGTATGCCGCGCGAGGCGATTTTATTGCCACCGATGATGCACAATTGGTCGAACAGTTGGGCCATCCGGTAACCATCGTCCAGGGTTCTCCGATCAATCTGAAGATCACCACCAAAGAAGACCTGCATCTGGCGGCGCATGCCCTGAAAGCCATGCCGAAACCCAAGAACCTGGGATCGCTGCATCCCTTCGCCGACGACGATCTCTGGCGCTAAACGCCCAATTGTAGCAGGCACACTCCGTGTGCCGTCCGCAGTTTACGGCACACTGCGTATGCCCGCTGCAGTTTACGGCACACTGCGTATGCCCGCTGCAGTTTACGGCACACGGAGTGTGCCTACTACTTTGGAATTCACGAAGGCGCTACCACACCAGTTGCAGGCCCAATTGCAGGCCTTGGGCGACGAAAGTCGATGAGCTGCCCGGGAACTGGGGCAGCCGCCCGGGACCTGGTGGTTCGGGCGGCAGTTGCGACAGGTTGACGTCCAACTGATCGGTGGCTCGCAAAACTCGCGGCCAGACGATCAGATGATAACCGCACATCAGGCTCAAGCTGGGCGTCACGTTGTATGCCAGATTGACGCCCAGTTCGGGGACCGCCGCGAACTGGGACACCTGATACCAGCCCATGTTCGTCGGCTGGGCCAACAGACCACCCGCATAGGCAAACGATCCTTGCCCGGGCACGGTGTTGACTGTACGGCCATCGATGTCGACGTCGGCCGTCGTGCCTCCCAATGCGACGCGAGCCGAAACTTCGGCCGTCACGCAACCCAATCGATGATGGTGGACCAACCCCAGTTCCGCACCGTGAAAGCGATTGCTGACGTCGAACAGGTCGAAATGCTGTTGTGTCGAGCCGACGATGATCTGGCCTCGAGGTTCCGTGAATTCGGCCAAGCTGTTGATCTCCAGCCGCTCGTCGAACTCCAACAGTCGATAACCGACTAAGAAATCCGTACGGTAGCTGCAACCGCGAAGCATGCCCAGTCGCCACGCCAATTGGAAGCCCTGCAATCGGACGTCCAGATCGACATCGATCGCACCGGCCAGGAATTCGGGATGCGCGATCAGCAAGGCATCCTGAGATTCGGTCACCGCATCGGTAAACGGTCGCGCCAAAATCAACGGTTCGGGACTGGCCGCTCGGAACCGCGAGCTGGCACTGCCCACTCGGAAATAGCTGGCCTGCAACCCGGCCGCGGCCAGATCATCGAACCACCAGCCGACCGTGAATCGTCCGCCTGCCGCGACGCCCGGGTTCAGGTCCTGGGCGGCCAGCAGTACGGTGGTGTCCTGGTCCAATCGGCCGGCCAGTTCTGGCGGGGTCTCCGGGGAACTGGTGGTGACCAGCGCCGCATTGCCAGCGCGGTTGGTCCACCACAGCAGGACATCGCCGCGGAACCAAAAATTCCCCAACCTGCAACTCACATCACAAGGAACGTCCACGGCGCACCCGGCCGGGCCGCATGGGCCGGCCAACGTGGTTGCTGGCAAGGCTGGCAGTGTCAGCAAGGCTGACCAGATGCAGAGAATCAAGTGCCAAGCCGTCGGTCGGCGACCATTTCGTGCAGCCGGGATACTCGCATCATATTTCACGGTCATGTTCCGAATCGGCAAGAAAAGACGAGAACGACGGTCCACTGCCACGACCCAGGACTTATATCGGTCCTGGGCGTCACAACCCTTAAAGTCTTTTTTACAGTTATATTACTCGCAGATTGCGCATCTTAGCAATGTTGCACATGGCGATGTACTCCGCAGGGATCGCGATTGTGGTTACCGCCAAGAGAGAATGACGTCAAGATCAATCGAGAACTTCAGCTATTGAGTCCCGTTCGGCGCCCGGGACCCACTTGGAGTCCCGTTCGGCGCTCGGGACCCACTTGGAGTTGCAAGGGGGACACGATGGATCGTGAACTCCAGCGGCGCTGGGGATCAGTAGCGGGCGGCGCGTTCGAGCATGCGTTCGCGGGGATCTTTCAAGCCGTCGGACAATCGCTTCAGGGCTTCGGTCTCGATCTGTCGGACTCGTTCGCGAGTCAATCCGAGTGCTTCCCCGATTTCCTTTAACGTGTGGGGCTCGGTGTCGCCCAATCCGAAACGCATGCGCAGCACCGTGGCCTCGCGGTGTTCCAATTCGTCCAGCATCCGCAACGCGCTGGTCATGACATCGGCGTCCAGCAATTCGTCTTCGGGCGTTTTGGCTCGTTCATCCATCACGGTATCGCCCAGACTCCAACCAGCCTCGACCTGATCGGTCTGGGGGGTTGAATTATAGATGCGGATTGCCTTTTTGATGATTGGCAGCTTCTTTTTGGGCAATCCCAGCACGCGAGCGATCTCTTCGGGAGTGGGTGTTCGTCCCAATTCTTCGCTCAATCGCGAGTTGGCTCGACGCCACTTCGAAAGCAATTCGACCATATACGCGGGGATGCGGATCGTCTTGGCCGAATTGATCAGGGCCCGTTTAATGGACTGTTTGATCCAGTAGCTGGCATAGGTGCTAAAGCGAGTGCCCATGGTCGGATCGAAACCTTCGACAGCTCGCAGCAGGCCCAGATTCCCTTCTTCGATCAGGTCGGGCAGACTGAGTCCTTTGCCGACGTAACCGCGAGCGATATTGACGACCAAGCGCAGGTTGGCACGGACCATGCGATCACGAGCTTCGGCATCTCCCAGCGCGATCCGCTCGGCCAGCATGGTTTCTTCCTGAGCGGTCAGCAGGGCGGTCGCATTGATCTCGCGAAGATAAGTTTCCAGGGGACTTTGGGGTGACGAGTCGCTGGATCGGCGCACTCGCCGACCGCGGCGGACATCTTCCAGTTCCGGGTCGACGAATTCATCGGGGTGATCGACGTTGGCACCGGACAGATGTTGATTTTCGTAATGATCGATGGCCGCATATTGGTCGACTCGAGTATAGTGCATGAAAGTCGGTTCTCGTGGGTGGCACGGGCATCCGGTCCGTGCAAGACGCTTCGACAATCCATTCTTCTAGCTTGGAAAGATCACGGAGTAGACGAAGATGGACGTAGCGGAAGATCTCCCGCCTTGCGCCCTCTCGATCCAGGGTCCAGTATCGGCCGAGCTGTATGGATGACTGAAGCTCCACCGACGGGGAAGGAAGTGTAACGGATGCGCATGAATCACGACCCCTGACCGTTGATTCGGCTGGCGCGATCGGAGCGGATATGACGCGAAAACCTTACGGAACCGGAGGGGCCAAGTGGCCTTTGGCCACGGCATCGGCGACCATTTGGCGAGCGTACTGCCACAGGGTCGGCGAGCCGTCGGCCATGGATTCATTGCGAGCCAGCACCTGGTCGGCCGTGATCCCGTGTTCGCGCCAGGCTCTGCCTGCCGTTCGATGGTTATGCAGCATCGGCTGAAACCGATCCAGGGCCGCTGCGAATTGGGCTTCGGGAGTTTCCCTCGCTTCGAATTCCTCCCAGATCGCTCGGAACTCGGCCGCCTGCTGGGCGGGTAGCAATCGGAACAGGCGGTCGGCCGCAGCCTGTTCCCGCGGTGCCTTGTCGGCCGCACCAGCCTGGTCGTAGGCAAAGGTGTCTCCCGCATCGATTTCGACCAGATCATGGATCAGCACCATTTTTAGCACGGCCAGCAGGTCAAGTTGCGGGGACCGCGCGTGTTCGGCCAACAGGATCGCCATCACGGCCAGATGCCACGAATGTTCCGCGTCGTTTTCGTTCCGCGACGCATCCATCAGCCAGGTGCGTCGGTAGACGTGCTTGAGTTTGTCGATTTCGACGACGAATTCGATTTGTTGAGCCAATCGTGTCAGGTTTTCATCCATGGAGTGCCTTGCTGACGCCTCGGAGTACGGGGCGGCCTCGCTGATGCTTCGGGTTAAGAAGAATTTGGCCTGTGGTCGGCGGGATCACTCGGGGGGCGGAGTTATGGGGATCGCGGTTTCCGGGAACCGGTCCTGCAGGGCTTCGACGGTCAGTTCTTCTTTCCGCAACGCCTCCATCGCTCGTACCGCTGCCTCGGCGGCCTGGACGGTGGTGATGCACGAAACGCCGTGCTGGACGGCCGCGGCACGGATACGTCCTTCATCGGTTCGAGCGCCTTTGCCGCTGGGCGTGTTGATGACCAGTCCGATACGATCGTCGATCAGATAATCCAGCAGATTCGGATGGCCTTCGGCGATCTTTTTCACTCGGGCGACGGGGATCCCGGCGGATTCCAGGCGGCGCGCCGTCCCATCGGTTGCGATCAACTGGAAGTCCATGGCCACCAGTCGCCGCGCCAGATCGATAAACGGCTCTTTGTGCCGGTCGGTCACACTGACGAATAGGGTCTGTTGTTCGGGCGGCAACACGACGCCGGCCGCGATCTGGCTCTTGGCAAACGCAATCGAGAAACGTTCGCTGATCCCCATTACCTCGCCCGTACTGCGCATCTCCGGGCCCAGGGCGATATCGACGCCCACGAACTTGCGAAACGGGAAAACACTTTCCTTGATCGACACGTGTCGCGGCAGCGGTTCGCGATCGACACCCAATTCGGCCAACGTCGCGCCGGCCATCACCTTGGCGGCCAACTTGGCCACCGGGACGCCGGTCGCTTTGGCGACGAACGGTACGGTGCGACTGGCGCGCGGGTTGACTTCCAATACGTAGACGCTCATCCCGTCCTCGTCCTGCTTGACCGCGAATTGGACGTTCATCAGGCCGACCACCTTCAGATGCTTCGCCATCGCGTGGGTGGCATCCCGGATCTCCTGGATGACGGACATCGGCAGGTTGTACGGTGGGATCGAGCACGCGGAGTCACCCGAGTGCACTCCCGCCTCTTCGATATGTTCCATGATCCCCATCACGCATACATCCTGGCCGTCGCTGATCGCATCCACATCCACTTCGGTGGCGTCTTCCAAGAAGCGATCGATCAGCACCGGTTGGCCTTGAGCCGCGATGAAGGCTTCGGCCACATAGCGCTCGAACTGAGTGTGGTCGTAGCAGATCTCCATGGCACGACCGCCCAACACAAAGCTGGGGCGGACCAAGGCGGGAAAGCCGATCTTGTTGACTTCGTCCAACGCCTGGTTCATGTTCAGCGCGATGCCGTTGGAGGGTTGCTTCAGGTTGACTCTCCGCAGCATGGCGGCAAACTTCTCACGATCCTCGGCGGCCTCGATCGTGTCGACCGTGGTTCCGATGATTGGGACGCCCGCCGTATCCAGCGCCCGCGCCAGATTCAGGGGCGTCTGACCACCGAACTGGACAATCACGCCGTCGGGTTGGACCCGGTCGAAGATATTCAGCACGTCCTCGGTCGTCAGCGGCTCGAAAAACAACAGATCGCTGGTGTCATAGTCGGTGCTGACCGTCTCCGGATTGGAATTGACCATCACCGATTCGATGCCCATTTCGCGGAGCGCAAAGCTGGCGTGACAGCAGCAGTAATCGAACTCGATCCCCTGCCCGATCCGGTTGGGACCGCCGCCCAGGATCATGATCCGGCGTTTGCCCGGTTGCTTGGGCGGTGTTTCATCCTCGTCTTCGTAGGTGGAATAATAATAGGGCGTATAGGCCTCGAATTCGGCCGCACATGTATCGACCGACTTGAACGTGGCGACGATGCCCCGCGACTTGCGATCTTCGCGGACCGCCATGTCCGACGTCTGCCACAGCGTGGCCAGTTGCCGATCGGAGAAGCCGAAACGTTTGGCTTGGCGCAACGTCGCATCATCTACCTCGGAAACATCCCCGAAGCCGCGCAACCGATCCTCCATCTCGATGATCTCGGCCAACTGGTCCAGGAACCAAGGATCGATCCAGGACAACCGGTAGATTTCGTCGATCGACAACCCGGCCTTGATGGCATAACGCACGTACCAGATGCGTTCGTAGTTGGGCCTGGACAATTTCGCACGGATTTCTTCGATCGACGGTTGCTTGTCGGTCCCCCACAGATCCTTGCCGTCGCAACCCAGCCCAAAGCTGCCGACTTCCAGACCGCGCAGGGCCTTCTGCAGGGATTCCTTGAACGTCCGCCCGATCGCCATCGTTTCGCCGACACTCTTCATCTGAGTCGTCAGGGTATCGTCGGCGTCGGGGAATTTCTCGAAAGCGAATCGAGGGATCTTGGTGACCACATAGTCGATCGTCGGTTCAAAACACGCCTTGGTCTTCTGGGTGATGTCGTTGGCCAATTCGTGCAAGCGGTATCCCACCGCCAACTTGGCCGCAATCTTGGCGATCGGAAAGCCCGTCGCCTTGGACGCCAAGGCACTGGATCGGCTGACTCGGGGGTTCATCTCGATCACCACCATGCGGCCCGTTTCGGGATGGATGGCGAACTGGATATTCGAACCGCCCGTCTCGACGCCGATCTCGCGGATCACCGCCAGGCTGGCGTCCCGCATCAATTGGTATTCCTTGTCGGTCAGAGTCTGAGCTGGCGCGACGGTGATCGAATCCCCCGTGTGCACGCCCATCGGATCGAAATTCTCGATGGCACAGATGATGACGACGTTGTCGTCCAGATCACGCATCACCTCCATCTCGAACTCTTTCCAACCCAGCACCGACTCTTCGATCAACACCTCGTGAATCGGGGATTGATCCAAGCCGCGTTGCACAAGTGTGTCGAACTCCCCGCGGTTGTAAGCGATCGCCGAACCCGAGCCACCCAAAGTAAAGCTGGGCCGAACCACACAAGGCAACCCGATCCGCGAGACGGCTGCCCTGGCCTGTTCAATCGTGGTGACGATCTCGCTGGTACAGCATTCCAGGCCGATCGCGTACATCGCCTGCTTGAACTGCTCGCGTTCTTCGGCCTTGGCGATCACCGCCGCGTTGGCACCGATCATCTTGACGCCGTACTTTTCCAATACCCCATGCCGATCCAGATCCATCGCCAGATTCAGGCCCGTCTGCCCGCCCAACGTGGGTAGCAATGCGTCCGGACGTTCGCGTTGAATGATCTTTTCCACGATTTGCCATGTCAATGGTTCGATGTAAGTCCGGTGGGCGGTTGCTGGGTCGGTCATAATAGTGGCCGGGTTGGAATTGACCAGCACGACCTCGTAACCTTCCTCACGCAGCGCTTTGCAGGCCTGCGTCCCAGAATAATCGAACTCGCAGGCCTGTCCGATGACAATGGGACCGGACCCGATCAACAGGATCTTTTGAATGTCGTTTCGGCGTGGCACGTGTTCCCTGTCTTGGCCCCAGCGGGCTTCTAAAGGTGAGTGTTTATCTCCAGGCACTACCAAGAATCTAGCGGCCAGAGGGCCCCCGCTCTACACGGGTGCGGTCTGGTAGGCTCACAAAAATTTCCAGAGCTTAACAGGGTAAGGACTGGTGGATCAAGGGGCGGGTGCGAACTGCTGCCGTTGTTTTTCCCGAGCCTAGTCTTCCGGGGGGCGTCCGCAGTGAGCGACCAATCGAGCCAGGTTGTTGTTGAGCATGGCCGAATCAGGCCAATCGGTGATCGCCTGCTTGTAGATTTCGTACTGCCGCTGGAATAGCTGATCAGCCAGACGCTCATGCCCGGCGTCGTCCAATCGAGGCACCAGTTCTTCGCAAATGGTTGTATCGGCGGGAGTGGCATCCAAGGCTTGCCCCGCGTGTTGTAAGGCCTTGTCGATATCGCCCGCTTCGATGGCTGCGATGGCACGCAGAAGATGGATTCTCGCCACCCTTCGCAGGTTATCGATCAGCGGATGCGAGGCAGGGGGCAAGGCGGAATCGCCCAACGCGGAATAATCGAGCCAATCCGCCGTCTGGTCCGGCGGGGCGTCCTGGGCGTGTTTGGCCAAGAGTTGAGTCGCTTCATGCCACGCGCGATGGCCGGGCGCCGCGGTACGGAGCACCAGATGGCACTGCTCGATCGCTTGATCTGTCAGCTCATGATCCAACCGGCCATAGCTGAGCAATCCGCGGGCCAGTCGCAGCCGGTCCGGGCCGGTGATCGCCAACTGGTGGACCAATCGCCAGTGCTGGTCTGCTTCTTCTGGCAATCCCGCTTTTTGCAGGGCGGAACCGGCCAGGAACAGATCGGCCAGCCGATTGTGATCGGCTTGCCAAAGCCGTTCGAACAATTCGGCTGCTTCCGACCATCGCTGATCGCGCCAAGCGATCTCGGCCCATAAAGCCAGAATCTCCAAGCGGTTCGGATCGGCTTCTTCGATCGCTTGTCGAGCCAGTTCGCGCTGATCGCGTTGGATACATACCCGTGCGATCGCCGCTCGCGTCGCATCGTTGGCGGCCGTATCATTGGAATCGATCAACGGCAGCATTTTTTGGACCATTCGGTTGAACTCGGCAAGATCTTCTGCGGGCGACGGGTTGAGCAGCGCATCGAGTTCGGCCAAAACCTTTTCGGTGGGGCGGTTCGGGCGAGTCCGCCGCAGGAGGGCCAACAAATTCCGTGGATCGTCATCGCGCTGGCTGTGAAGTCGATTCAGAATCGTCGTCAGCAAAAGCGGAAAGGGTGAAGCTTCCGCGGCCGTCTGCCAGGCTCGCTGCGGTTGTCCGATCGTCAACCAGGTCTCGCTGACCTGTTCAAGACATTGTCTGCGCAGCGAAAGGGAGCTTGGTTCGTCGGGCAGTTCACGGCTGTAGCCTTCGACCAACTCGGCCGTAGCGATCGCGGCTTCGACATGCCCCAGCCGATGCAGCAACTGGACGATTTCCAATGCCGATTCGACTTGTCCGATGGCTTGCAAACTGTCCTGGTAGCCTCGGGGGGGTAGCGACACGATCCAGCCTTGGTCTTGCGGTGTCGTGTCCGGCCAACCGAGCAGTCGGAGCGCTTCCCGAAATCGCATTTGTTCCGTCAGCACCGACGCGGTTTGCCAGGGTGCATGTTCGGCCAGAAACTCCAGCCCTTGCTGGATGCGATGGTTCGCGAACAGCACTTGGGCACATCGCCGTTGCAGCGCCTGGTCCTCGGGGCTGGCTGTGGCGGCTTCGATGATCTGTGCGATGGTCCGGGACGCGGCCTCGACATCGCCTGCCAATCGTTCGCAGGCAGCGGTCTGAGCCCATCGCTCGATTTGCCGGAACTGGAGCGTTGCGGCGAGGATTCGGCTGCATGGGATCGGCAGTGGACAGGGATGCGACCGTTGCAGGGCTGCCGCATCGGCCCACCGACGCATCTCGATCAACAGGCTGTTCTGCAACCCCGGATCCTCCAGTGCTTCGGCGATGCGATACGCCGAACTCAAGTCTCCGGCCACTCGGTGCAGGTAGACCAGTTGTCGCCCATCGTCAGTATGCCGATCTGTCTTCCAGCGCTGTTGGAAGGTGCGGATTTGCTGTGCCAACTGACCATGAACCCACCAGTAGTTGGCCAGATGCAACCGCTGGGAGTCATCGTCGGGAAGTTGCTGCTGGAGTAGTTCTTCCGCTAACTGGTGCTGGCCCTGTTGATGAAGGTTCGCCACCCAACCGGACGGAGCCAGTATCAGCTCTTCGGATCGTCGGAGGCGATCGGACGATTCTGGGATCCAGTCGAGGACTTCTCGCAAAAAGTCTCCATGTCCATGGGTCAGGAGATGCTGTCGTATCCGCGAGTTCCCTGATAGGCGAAGCGCATGGGAACGACGGAACCCTTCATCGGTTTCGTCCTTCACCCACTGGACCAGCCACTCGGCCACTTGGGGATGTACCAGCGAAGCCTGGGCTTCTTCGCGATGGAGCCACAATTGGAGCAACTGCCGTCGTTCGCTCGGATGCTGACGATCTTCCAACCAGCGGCGAAATCGATCGAAGTGTCCCTGTTCGATTAAGTGCGCAACCATCGCAGGGTGGGTCCAAAGACTGGCCAGCAATTGAGCCACCCGGCCTGCACTTTCTTCGCGACCGATCCATTTCAACAACGACTCGAACCCATCGCTGGCGATGATCGCCTGGACGGCGGCCGGGCTGGACAAAATGCCGATGGGGATCTGCCCAGTGTCCGACTCCCGTGCCTGGTCGTCGATCCATTGGATCATCTTCGGAATACGGCCCAATCGATCTAATTCGCGTACCGCATGGGGATGGCTCAACAACGGCAGCAGCACCAGACGCCGTTGGTCGACATCTTCGTCCTGGTCGACAGCGTCCAGCAATGGGACAAACAGCCCACGATCGATCAGCATCGGCAGAATTTCCCGGCGGCTGAGCACGGATTGAATGAATCCACGCCGGGAATCGTCGTCGGGTTCGCCCAAGATCTCGTGGATGATCGGAGCCAATTCCTCGGTATCGGCCAACGTTTCGGAGGCGGCCCGCGACTCGAGCAGGGTCACCAGCAACTGTCGCCGAGCGGTGGCGTCATAATCCAGACGACACAGTTTGACCAGTTGATCCAGATAGCCTCCGTCCAGCAACGCTTCGACCGCAGCCGGGCTGGCCACGATCTGGCTCAACACGTGGCGGCGGATCTCCACATCGCCTTGCTGGCCCGCGACCTGGATCAGCCGATCGACCCGATCTTCGACCACCAGGTACTCGACCATCTTGGGATTGGTCAGCAACTGGGCCAGCAACTGGTCGCGCTGTTGCAGGTTCGCGTCGCTCCAGGCCATCTGGTACAAACGCTCGAAACCGCCAGCGGCCAGCAAGGCCTGGATCGCCGATTCGCTGTGGAACAGGGTGCGGAGCAAATTATGTCGAGCATGTTCTTCGCTGTGCAAGTCGATCAGATCGAACAGACTGTCCACGCCTCGACGAGCAACCCAGTGCTCGATCATCGCGGGATGCGTCAACAGGCGTCCTAACAGGATTCCGCGGTGCGGCGCCTGAGGTTCTTGGTCGATGTGCTGCAGCAGATCGTCCAGCATCTCGTTTTTCAGGACTACCTGGACGTTCTCGGACCGTTGCAGGAAGCTGTCCCAGACCGTAAAGCGGGAATGGTGCGAGATCTGAGCGATTAACAGAAACAGATCGTGCAAGCGGCCTTCCGAATTATAATGGGCCACCACTCGCGGTGCCGCCAAGAACAAACGCAACAGGTACGCCTGCTGGTGATCCTGGGTTTGCTGCTTGATCAGGCTCAGGGTCCGGTCCAATTGGTCTTGCTGGACGATGGCATCGATGGCGGCCTCTTGCTGGCAGATCTGCTGGAGGAAGGTGCGGAGGCTGTTGCCGGTCAAATGCTGCTCTGCGAACTCCACCACCTGGTCGATCCGCTGATCGTCGGCCATGCGTTTCAGCACCTGCGAACTGACATAAAAGGCGCTCAGCAAGACGACCTCTTGGTTCTCGTCGGCCGCTCCGTGCGCCATTTCGTCGAGTGTTTCGAAATGCCCCCGATCGATCAACAGACTCATCACCTGCTGGTTGCGGAACAGTTTCACCAGGTACTCGTGTTTCGCTGCGGGAACCGTCTGCTGCCTGGCAAATTCGATCAGCGTGTCAACCTGCTCCTGCTGCTGCAAGCGGTTCAGCACGGCACGGGTGCTGTAAAAGTCGCCACGCAACGCCGCATATCGGTCGGAGTTCTGTTGGTCCAGCAGCAGTTCCCACAACGCATCGTAGCGTTCCGCGGCGATCAACGACGACATGACGGATTCGTTGCGGAACAGGCTTTCCAAGTAGGCCAGGCGGACTTGCGGCACCGTTTCGTATCGAGCTAACGCCAGGACACGCTCGATCTGATCGGCATCGGCCAGTCGCTGGATCGTGGTCATCGCGACCAGTCGCCCGAGCAAGACGCCTCGCTGATCGTCCGGCGTCTTCTGGATCACAGCCAGCAGCGGATCGAAGTACTCGATCTCGTTCAACAAACGCTGCAGCCGGTAATCGACCAACACTCGCTGCAACAGCCGCTGGCGTTGATCGTCCGTCACCTGATCGTCCAAAAATCGGATCAGCCATTGCAGTTCCTTTGACTCGCGAAATATCTCTTGGGCACCTGACATCGTCAGCAGCCGAAAGATGGCTTCGCCACGCCAGTCTTTTTCGGCCAGGTCCGTTTCCGGAAGGTCCGGTTCGATCAGCTCCCACAAGATCTGGCGGCTTTCAGGATGCTGGAACAGCGAGTGTCCATGGCCCGAGTTCAGGATGCCCTTCATGTACTGGTTGTGCATCGGGATCGGTTCGCGTTTCGCAGCCAATTGCAGGATCAGATCGCGTTGGTCATCAGCGCTGATCGCCTGGCGGACACCTGTCGACCCGGCGATTCCGGCCAACAACGTACCCCGTTGCTCCGGGTCCTCTTCGACCGATGCCAGTTCGACCAGTCCGTCGACGCCACTGTTGGCCATGATCGCCTGGACGACATCCGGATGTTGGACGACGCGCTGCACTAACGTCGCCTGTTGTTCCGGCTCGGCGTTCTTCCGAGCGAATTCGAGGAATCCCTCGAAATGATCGCCTTCGACCAGAATCTTGATCGTCTGCGGTGCGGACACAATCTGCAGTATCCATTGGCTCCGCTGACGCAACTGCGGTTCCAGTTGGATCAGCTCCAGCAACAGATCCAACTGGTTGTGCTGGACCAGGGACGCGACCGCCGCCGCGTTCTCGAACAACCGCGACAACATCGCACGACGGACCTCAGCGGCCTGTTCCCGGCGGACGACATTCACCAGCACCCGTAACTCGCCGCGATCCGACAGACGCCGGATCATCGGTTCGGAAAACAGCATCTGAGCCAAGGTCGTCTGACGCCAAGCGACATCCTGATCGGCGCCGATGGCGATCACCCATTCCTCCAGCCGCTCCAATCGCAGAAAGTATTCGATGGCTCGCGAATTGCGCATCAGATAAACCAACAACGTGCGGCGGACACCGCCGTCCGGTTCCAACTGGATCAAATGCTGCACGCGAGCGAAATCGTCCCGGTCGGCCAGCGATTGCAAGGCAGCCAGCCGTTGTTGGGCATCGCCGCTGCGAAACTGCCGGATCAATTCATTGACCTCTTCCGAAACGTCCGGCAAGATCCCGTAGTGAAAATCGTCCAGAATCAATCCGGCTCGTAACCGGACCTCGCGATCAGGGTCCTCTGCCGCTCGGAGCAACGCAGGTTCAGCAGCCAACCCCTGCTGCCAGAGAAACCGCGATGCCTGGCGACGATCCGCGAACCGGTCAGCCCCCAGTTGCCGGATCGCCCGGTCGATCGCCTCGCGAACGTTCGGCGTACTCCCCTGCGGTTCGCCCTGGTCCTCAGTAGGCAGACAGATCGCGAACCAAATCAGCCAAAATGCCATCGCATACCCCGAATTGACTTCCCATGAACCAATAAGACGCGTCGAAACAAACCGCTTACCTCAGAATATGCCGATCGCCCGGATAAGGCAACGATGGGAAGCGAATGAGTGCAACGGGGTCGGGAGTCGTTTTCGGGCGACGACGCTGTGGGTCCCGCGCGCTGAGCGGGACGCGGCAGAGACCCCCGCCCGGCGGTCGGGGGCCACATGAGTCCCGCCCGGCGGTCGGGCCCCCCCTGCCGCCGATTTCACCAAGGGATACGTGGCCGGTTGCATATTGGACACTCGTGTTGTGTTGTTCTATGATAGAGGCGGTCTGCTGGGGCGGAGCCTCAGCCGCGTCCATACTGCCCGACAATGCCATGACGGCAGCCCCGTTGTCTTGCCCACCGCGAAAGGAACCCCGCGATGTTGATGTTTGCCAAACGCTGCTGCCTGTTGTTTCTTGCCCTGTGCATCGCCGGTCACGCCTTCGCGGCGGACGCCACCCCGCCGATTCGGGCCCTGCTGGTCACTGGCGGCGGATGGCACGATTTCGAAGCTCAAAAGAAGATCATCGCAGAAGGCGTAAGCGAACGGATTCACGTCCAGTGGACGCTCGATTACGAAGCGGGCAAGCGGAATGATTTCGAGCCCACCCGCTTTCAGGACGAAGACTGGATCCAACCGTTTGACGTCGTCCTGTACAGCATCGGTATCGGTCGAATGCCGGCGGAAAAGCAAAAGGATCTGACCGACCGTATCGCCGATGCTCATCGCGATGCTGGGGTTCCGGCCGTCTTCATCCACAACGCGTTGCACTTTGGCCGCGAGGTGGATCGGTGGCACGAGTTGACGGGCCTGAAGTCGCGTCGTCACACCAGCAATCGGCCTCGCCAGGTGCGGAACTTGGCACCAGATCACCCCATCATGCGTGATTTCGGCCAGACGTGGGCACCGGCGACCGTCGAGCTGTATCTTGTCGAAAACGTCAGCCCGGGCATTACCCCCTTGGCCGATTGCGATGACGAACACGGCCAGAGCCACATTACGTACTGGACGCACCACTACGGCGATGTACCGGTCTTCGGTACCACCATCGGGCACGACAACCGCGTGGTCGCCGAT
>REEF01001104.1 GCA_007695205.1 Planctomycetaceae bacterium | reverse complement strand
ACAACGAACCAAGTGGGAAACGCTCTCTCCGAAAACGACTCCCGACCCCTTCCGCGAAACGCCATACTAATCCATTTGCCGATCCTCAGGCGGCGTTTCGCGGATGCGGCGCCCCGGGTGGAACATCGCTATCTTCCTCGTCGGACCAATCCGTTTCGCCGCTGGCGAAACGATCTTGATCGATACGAGCCTCGTCTGCCGGCTGCCCGTAGCCATCGCGATAGCCGTAGCCATAGCCGTACCCGTAGCCGCCATAGCCAAAGTATCCGCCACCGCTTTCATGACGGATCCGATTCGCTACAATACCGATCAACCCTACGCCCATGGAGGACATGCCTGCGATCGCTCGCAGGACCAAGCGGCGATGGTTCTTTTCAGGCTGGATCACCACGATCAATCCTTCGGTCAATCGCCCAATGATGGCGGCGTCCGCGGCTGCCAGGATCGGCGGACAATCGATCAGGACCTGGTCGTAGTTCGCTTCGGCCCACGCCAGTACATCGGCCAGTCGTGGTCCGCTGAGCAACTCGGCCGGATTCGAAGGCTTGGGACCGCAGGGCATCACGTCCAGATGGGCGATGCCGCTGGGCAGAACGCGTGGCCGACACATCGCATCGATCGGCGAATCGCCTCGCAGGATCTCCGACAACCCTCCGTTGGACCGCATCTCGAACAACTTCGTCATACCAGGACGACGCAGATCGGCATCGATCACCAACGTGCGTTTTCCGGAATGCGCGTAAGACACCGCCAGATTGGCCAACACGGTCGTCTTCCCGTCACTCGGTTCCGTACTGGTGATCGCGATCCGTTCCAGGTCGCTGCCCGAGAAGGCCAGCGTGGTGCGTAGCGTGCGAAACGCTTCGCTTTCGACCGATTCCGGCGAGACATGTACCTGGATGGCTTGTAATCCGGCGGTAGCGGGCGTTGCCAGCTCGCGAATCATCGCCAATACGGGCGCACCCAACTGTTGTTGGAGTTCCTCCGGACTGCGGAATCGATCGTCCAGTACATCGATCACGTAGACCAGAGCCAGGCCGATCCCCAACCCGCCGACCAGGCACAGCATGGCAACCAGCGGCAACTTGGGAGAGACGGGGCGATCCGAGGCCTTCGGCTCGCTGACAACTGCTACTCGAACATCCGAGCGGCTGTGCCCGATATCGATGTTGGCGATACGGTTCAGCAGCGTATCATGCAGGTTCCGCATGCGCGCCAGATCATGCTCGATCATCTTCATCTCGGCCATCCGATCGTTCAGCATGACCGCTTCGGATTCCGCTTGCTCGTATTGCAAATCCAAACGCTCTTCGTGTTCGCGGAGATTCGACAGTTGTTCTTCGACCCTTGCCAACAGCATGGGGCCCAAACGTCCGTCGCTCAATCCGGCCAACCGCTGGTTGACCATTTCCTGGTAGTTCATCAGGTACTGGCGCCCAGCCTGGATCTGCTGCATCAATTCGATCACCTTGGGATGCGCTCGGCCGTAGTGCTGCTGCAGCGATTCCAAACGGGTCTGATCTTCCATCAAGCGTCTTTCGATCTGAGCCCGCGTCTCCATATCCTTAGAATTCAGCCCCATGACGCTCATCGTCAACTCGCGACCGATCAGCGGCTCGATGGCCGTTAAATGCTGGCGGAGATCATTGCCGTCCCGGATCGCGGTTCGGATCGCCCATAACGACGCTTCGAGCTGCAAGCGATCCTGCTGGACCTTGAGCAACGTTTCATTTAGCCGAATGACGCGTTGTACGGCCGGGTGCACGACGTTTTGGTTGCCCGAGAGCCCCAGATCGCGCAGACGCCGCTGGACGTCCAGTATTTCTTCCTGTTTGGTACTCAACCGACCTTCGATCTCTAATCGCTCCCGGTCCAGGATTTGGACGATCTCTGTCGACACATCCTTATGGCTGCGTTCCATGAATTCCAGATACGACTGGACGACCGCTCCCACCACCGCTTCGGCCGCGCCTGGCGAACGCGATTTGTAGCTGATTTCGATCACGTTGGTGCGGCGTATCGCTTGGGCTGACAGGTTGCCCCGCAGAATGTTCGCCCAACGATGACGTGGCGCCGACGCAAAGTCGATCCGGTTTTCAGCGGGACCTTGCAGCAGGCTCTCAATCGCCCCCTCCAAGACTTCCTGGGTGGTGAATAGCCGTTCGTAGGTGGGTATCAACGCTTGGCGACTGGATTCCGCCGTCAGCGTCGGGGACAAAATGTCCGGGCCGGTCGACAGGATCAGCAATTGCGAGGTGGCCTGATAGATGGGCGTTGCGGTCGTGTAATAAAGTCCACCCAGAAGACTGGCTACCACCACCGCCGATACCACATAGATCTTGCGATGGTAGACAACTTGCAGGAAGCGGATCAGAGCGTGAATCGAATCGGCCGAGGACGGCAACATCGACTCGTCGGCCGAGCTATGCTGTTCGTGCTGCATCATCAGGAGGTCTTCGACAGGTTAAATGCCAGGAATTGCGGAAGTGAAACCAAAGCGGACGAAGTTCTGGATGGTCCCGACAGTAAAGGTCAATGGTGTCTCCTCGACACTGACGACATCGCCTGCGGCCAGCATCAGATTCGCGCTGCCACCTTGTTTGGCCGAACGGATCGAACATTGGATGACAATCGGCTCATCCATATCGTCCAGATGCCGGATCACGGTCACCTTGTCGGCCAGTTCCAGCGTCAGCCCACCGGCCAACGCAATCGCGTCCAATAGGCGGACTTGTCGTTCGGGAGGAATCTCGAACTGATTCGGCCTGCGAACCAGCCCGATCACCTGGATGGTCGTTGGTTCCTTTTCACGGACCATGACGATCGATCCGTCCTCGATGCGATACTCGGGCGTCATGCCTTCGCTGGCGGCGATCAGATCGACGCGTACCGCGTCGTGTTCCGCCAGGGTTGTTCGCTGGCCGTTGTACGATGCCAGCATCATATCCGTGTCCTGCATGTTGCGGATCTCGACGATCGCCGACGCGTTTTCGCTCAAGCCGCCTGCCGCGATCAACGCGGTCAGCAGATCGCCATGCGACGCCGGTACCTCGTACGTGCCCGGTTTGGCTACCGCACCAACGACGGTGACTCGGATCTGCCTGGGCTGCTTTAACAAGACCGAGACGTTGGGATCGCGATAGACTTGGCGTGTGACACTCTCGTGGCGAATCACTTTCTCCGCGTCGGTCAATAACATCCCAGCGACTCGGATCGGTCCGACCAGCGGTATGTTGACCTCGCCTGTTTCGCTGACTCGCAGCGCCCAACTGGGCGGCGATCGGTCCTCGATCCCCGTGGCGATCGAGACCTCCAGAACGTCCCCAATGTGAATCTGTTCGCTGGATGAAGTTGTCTTCGCCAGACGGCTCAAGTCGACCTTGTGCAATCCTTCGACGCGCCCCACCAGCATGTCAGGCGGCAGATCGGACGGGCGATAAACGTTGGAGGCGCATCCGGTCACGACCAACACAACGGCGGTCATCACGAAGTTGGGCGCCCTTAAAAATTGTGGCATCGTTTGACAAGACCCCTGATAGTTTCCGATTCGATATCGAAGAGCACCCGCTTTCGCTTTACCCCTCAACTGCTCGGCGGCTTATCACTGCGTGATTGATTCACCGCGATGGGAATGGCGATCGCGGCCGCCACAAACAACCCGATGAACAACGGGTTGTGAAAGATCTCGCGAGCAGGCCGCTGACCGCGTACAAGCGGAGGCACGTCCAACACAATCAGCTTGTTCTTGGCGATCGGCGGAGCTACTTCGTCGGTCCAAACACGGCAGACAACCATCGAGGATTTCCAGTGGATCTGGTGAACGCCGGTGGAAACAGACGCAAATCGGAATCTTCCGTCCGAGTCACTCACGACTCGAGTGATGGTCTCGCCCTCGCGGATCAATTCCAAGGTTTCCTCGATGACCGGGCGACCCTCCAAATCGAGCAACCTGCCGTGCATCGTTCCCTGCATATCCAACCGGATATCATGGATGATCGGCTGCGTCTCGGGACGTAACGTTTCGTCGTTGGCTGTCAATCCCGCCGTGGGCAAAAACCAGGCAGCGACGGCCAGCCAGGCCAGCCACATCGTTTTGCGTTGCCGCAATCTGTTCATGAGAGGTCATCCTGCTGCTGGAAGGCGACGTACCCAAGGGATTCGCCTTGTGTTGGATCTCGTTCGGATCGCGGGAATCGCAGCATCCCGCCGGCTGGACTCCCCCAAACCGGTCCAAACGCGGCGGGATCATAGCGAAATACGATCGAGGACAAAAGGTCGAATTCACCCGGATGGTGATTGTTTTGCCGGAGAATTCCTTGAGAAGCTGTAGGGGTTCTGCCGATTCTGTCAGATGTAGCGAAAAAACCGCTCACGGCGTGCGCCGTCAATGCTAGCACGCACCGGGGCGGAGTAAGGCCGGGGGCGCGGCTGTGCGTTGCGGAACGAAAGACGTTGCAAACCAAATGCTGAGGAATCTCGCACGATGTTCATGAAGAAGATGAAGAAGGCCTTCGGCTGGCAGTTGACCCTGCTGCTTGTCGTGTCGCTCTGCCAAATCGGACCGATCGCCGCTGTGACCGCCCAGGAAAGCCAGGCTTTGCCACCTGGATACCAGACGTTTCCACTGCGACATGTCCGAGCGATCGAGATCGCTCCGCAACTGCAGAAGCTGTTGAATGACCTGGGAACCGACCAAAAGGTGCTGGTCGATGGTACTAGCAATGCGCTTCTGGTCGGCGGTCGCGAGGCGTCAACGGGGCTGACCCAACAACTGGTCCAAACCTTGGATCGCCCAGCTCCCGTCGCAACCGCCCAGGCTGACGCGACTCCGAAACCGGCATTGGGGCCTCCCGTGTCGCTAGCGTCTTCCCAAAGCCCGAAAGCCGCTGCCACCGAGCCAGCAACGCAGGCAACGCATTCCCTGCGACACGTGTCGTGGCAGGAATTGGAGGACACCTTGGGCCGATTCTGGGGCAGCCGTCTGCTGCGCGGCGTCTCGCGGGACGGCGAGGTCGCCACCATTCATGCCCAGCAACCCGATGGCGCCCAGCCGGTGATGGTGATCGATCGGCGTAACGATTCCGTCCGTTTCCTGGGCTCGACGTCCGACGCCCAAAGCTGGGCGCAAATCGTGCGGATGTTGGACCAACCGCCCACCAGCGACTCGCAACAAACTCAAATGGTGCCCGTCGAACATGCCGACCCTCAACAGATCCGCCAGACCGTCGCAATGATGCAACAAGCGGCCAACGAGGAAGAACCTGGCGATGTGGAACAGGTCAGCATGTTATTCCAGCCGCAAGACCAACCGGCCCAACCACCGGCTGCCCAACCGCCCGCTGCCCAACCGCCCGCTGCCCAACCACCCGCTGCCCAACCGCCCGCGGCCGCAGCGGACCAACCAGCTCCTGCAGCCGACGAAGCGGCCAACGCCCAGGATATCGATGTCGGCGGAGTTCTAGGGCCGGTGCAGATCGAGTTCATCGAGGGGCTGGACGTCATCGTCCTGCGCGGAAATCGCCGCGATGTCGAACGGCTGCAACGCATCATCCAGGATATCGAACGCTTGAGTCAGGAAACCTTGCCGCTGATCGAAATCCAACGGTTGCGGTTTGTGGGGAGCCAGGTGATGGCCCAACTGGTCTCCGAAATCTACAACGAAATCCTCTCGCCGCGTCAGGGCGTCGTGACCATCCGTCCCCTGGTCAAGCCGAACTCGCTGCTGCTGATCGGTCGGACCGATAGCGTTCGATTGGTCAAGGAACTGATCGTCAAACTGGATCAGCCCGTGTCGGCGGAATCGCAGTTCGAGGTATTCCAGTTAAAACACATCTCCGCGTTAGACGCCCAGGAGACGATTACCGCCTTTTTTGTCGATCGCTTCACCCAAGTCCAGGTCGGCCAGGCTCAGACCCTGCGTCCCGGGCTGGGAACGCGCGTCAATGTGGTTCCCGATTACCGCAGCAATCAACTGATCGTCCAAGCCAGCGCTCGCGATATGGACGAGGTGCGTCGGCTGATCGCCCGCATCGATGTGGATTCCTCGGGTGCGACCAACGAACTCAGGATTTTCCGGTTGAAGAACGCACTGGCGTCGGATGTCGCACCCGTCTTGCAGGACGCGGTGAACTGGCAGTTGATCGGAAACCGGGCGCCTTTGGGCGCAACCGCGACCGGAGCGTTCGGGGTCGGTATCGGGCAAGCTGAAGAACGGACGCGGCTTCGGTCAACCATCCTGACGTTCATGACCGTCGATTCGGATGGCGGCCATTTGTTGGAATCGGGCCTGTTGAGCGACGTGCGCGTGACGGCCGACGTGGCCGGCAACGCGCTGCTCGTGACCGGTCCGTCCAAGAGCATGGGGCTGATCGCCGCGTTGATCCGGGAATTGGACACCCTGCCCACCGCACGAGCCCAGATCAAGGTGTTCGAGATTGTCAATGGCGACGCGACCTCGCTGGCTAACACGCTGCAGCAGTTGCTGGGCCAGACCGCCCAGGTCGGCCAGCAGTTCGGCGCCGGCACCGCCTTGCCCTTCTTGACCCCCGGTCTGCAGGCAGCAGCCGCGACCGGCGAAGGCACCTTGCTACCGGTGCGTTTCGGAGTCGACCAGCGGAGTAACAGCATCATCGCCACCGGCTCGGAAGGCGATCTGGGGGTGGTCGAAGCCATCCTGCTGCGACTGGATGAACACAGCATGCGCGCGCAGCAGACCGTGGTGTACTGGCTGGCCAATGCCCCGGCCACGGATGTCGCGACGGCCGTGAATAACTGGCTCAGCCAGCGGACTCAGTTGTTCCAACAGCAAGTCCAGATCTCGCCCGAAAGCCCCACGATCCGCATCAATCGCGAAATCATCGTGGTCGCCGAAACCATCAGCAACTCGATCATCATCAGCGCGGCCCCGGAATTGATCGAAGAAATCAAACGGGTCGTCGAATCGCTGGACCGGCGCCCGCCACTGATCAAAATCGACGTGCTGATCGCCGAAGTCGCCCTGACCAATTTCTTCGAGTTCGGAGCCGAATACGGAATTCAGGACGGGTTGCTGTTCGATCGGACGGCAGCCGGCTATAACTTTAACAATCAGCCGTTGGGAAATACGGGGGGAGAAGCAAATAGAGGCAATGTACTCGGCCAGGGACTCAGTTCGTTTGGCATGGGACGAAGTGGTGAACAAGGGTATGGCGGCTTGGTGCTTTCGGCCAGCAGTCATTCAGTCTCCGTACTCATCCGCGCGTTGCAGGAACAGGGCCGTCTGCAAGTCCTCAGTCGCCCGACAATCAGTACGCTCGATAGTCAGCCTGCACTCGTCAACGTCGGTGCCAATGTGTCAAGTCTGGCAGGCACAAGCATTGGCGTCAATGACTCACAGCAAAA
>REEF01000884.1 GCA_007695205.1 Planctomycetaceae bacterium | reverse complement strand
CCCAATTTCGGCAAGACTCGCGCGGCGGTGCAAGCGGGCGAACAGACGTTGGTGTTCCCACGCAGTTTCCCGGACGCCTGGCGCGGCCAATCCGGCCCGGGCGATGGAGGCGAATCCGAAGGTTCGAATGTTCTGGCCGGGTCGAGCTTCACGCCTCGCGATGAAAACACGCCATGGGACGAGGCAGGGGCCGCGGAAGATTGGCGTGGGATGGCGGACGGCGAGGCTGCTGGCACGACATTGGCAGACTCCTCGAGCGTGGGTATCCAGGTCGTGGCCGTGCAGACGCCTTCGCCCAGAAACTCGAAACAGCTGCCGTCCGGTTTGGAGAGCATCGAACGAGGCAGTACGTACTTTGTCGAAATCTGGGTGCAGGATCGCGTCGAGCCGGGCGCCGGGATCTCGGGCGGAACGGTCGACGTGAACTATGTGACGTCGCTGGTTCAGGCAGAAGCACGCGTCAATTTGGATTTCAACTTGTTTTCGAGTGGAACCATCGACGCAGCCGGCGGCGTCGTGCGCAATTTGGGCGGGGGGCTGTTGCAGTCCGGCTTGGGAGTCGCTCCGCAGTGGGCTCGGTTGGCGTACGTCGAAATCCTGGCGGCCAGCTCGGGCGAAGCATCGTTCCAAGCGAGTCCCGGGGCAGGTCAGTTCAGCCGTTTCGGCCAGGGGAACGTGGCTTGGGGGCTGGTCGACCTGGGCAGCCCGATCGTGGTCCAGCAGATCGGCGGCCATTGGCAGAACCCCAGCTATCCGTATGACGTGAACGATGACGGTCTGATTACCCCTCTGGATGTCTTGATCATGATCAACGAGATCAACCGGAACGACATCCGGGAATTGCCGGTTCCCGATCCCACATCCCAGCAGCCGCCTCCGTACTTCGACGTTTCCGGCGACGATTGGTTGACGCCTCAGGATGTATTGCTGGTGGTCAACTATCTAAACCTCCATGGCCCGGGCCCTATTCCGACTGGCTCGAGCTTTGGCCCACTCGCTGCCTCGGACGGCGCGATCGACAGCCCGCTGGCAGAAGGCGAATCGCCGCCGGCCCTGGCGATCCTCGACCGCATCCCGGATTTCTGGTTCGTTGCCGATCCGCAGCCAGCGGAACGCACGTCTGCCCGGGAAACCGATTCCGTCCGCGAAGCGGTTGGCAGCGACGATTTCCCCTTCCAAACCGACTTCCACGACCATCGGCTGGCCGAAGTGTCCCGTACCGCGACTGCCCAGCGCACGTACAACACGTCCCTCGACGCACAGTCGCTGGAAGATCTGCTGGACCTTCTGGCAGACCGATCCACGCCATGGTCGCACGACGACAACCTGGCACCGCATGACGCCCTGTTCACCGCGATGGGCCGATGATCCTGCCGTCGGCCGACTCGCCAGCCCGCCGATCAGCAATTCAACCGTGCGATGACGATCTCCATCTGAGGAACGCGCGAAAAGTAACTTCGGCAGACGGTTGTGCTGGATTCTCAGGAAAGAGTAGAATCAAGGGTGCCTCGTTCGGTTGGCTCAGATTTTTCGCGAGAATGCGCGCACAACCACCACCGCCCGTCGTCGTGCAAGGTTGCGCAGCCTTTTCTCCGGGATGGGTATGCACACCAGTTTAGGAGGTATCTCATCAATGTCTTCTCATCGTAAACGTCGAACCGCTGCCTTGGTCGGTCGATTCCGTCGTCTGTCGCTGGAACCACTCGAAACACGCGCCCTGCTCTCGGTGGCCATGATCGAATTGGGGCCCTCCGACAATATCGCGCTCGACCAGCCTCGAGTTGCCATCGAATTGATCAAAGACCTCGATCCGGCCCCAGACATCCACAACTGGGCGAGTGTTGGGCCGGGCGTTTTCAACACTTTTCTGCTCGATACCGGCGCCAACAGCGTGCTGGCGATGGCCACGGCGGTCGGCGACATGCTGCAGCCGCCGATTCCTTACGAAACCGAAGGGTTGTTCGAAGAAGTGGGCGTGGGCGGACGGCACCCTATGGATATCTCGGCCGCGTACCGTTTCGATTTCGCGGGAACCACGGGAGAGCGCAACACGCACTACGACGTTCGTATTCTCTCGGATGCTGACAATGATTTTAGCATGTTTGGTCCTTGGGGGATCGTCGGAATGCCTGGCATGGCCAACCGCGTGACGACGATGGACATGCGGGGATGGTCCGGCGGCGGCATGGGGCTGGATGACCTGTACATGAAGGTGTTCTTTCTCGACGATCTTCCGGGCGACGACTCCCTGGACGGCGACCAGCACCGCTACGCGCTGTCGGTCGACAACCGCCTGGCGTTCGATCCTCAGGACTATCTGGTCGAAGGCGATCCGCCTATTTGGGCGGATATTCCCTTTCTGACGGCCATCCCGACCAACGGCGGCATCGGTCAGGAAGGGGACTTCCTGTTCGACACGGGCGCTCAGATGAGTTTTATCTCGTCGGATCTGGCCATCGCCATCGGGCTGGACAGCAACGGCGACGGCGTGCTCAATCACCTGGACGATGCCTATCTGGGGACCGAGACGATCGGAGGGGTTGGCGGGACGAAATCCGTTTCGATCTTCGCGATCGATGAAGTTCGGGTTCCGGTCACCAAGGTTTCCACGGGCCAGACGGTGGAATTGGTCTGGACCGATCTGCAGTGGTTGGTCCTGGACATCGACGTCGGCGACGAAGACAATCCCGTGGTGCTGGACGGCGTGTTCGGCTCGGATCTGCTGACCAGCGGCTGGTTCCACACCTTTTTCTATCCGGACCAGCCGGATGGCTACATCGATCAGGTCCATCTCGATTTCCGAGACTGGGGGCTGGACACGGGCGAGCCCGAGTCGCGCAACGGAACCGTTTACTTCGATTTGAACCCGGGGGTGGACAACATCATCGAGCCGGGACCGGGCATTCGGATCCGGGAGACGCTCCGGTCCACGGAGGTCATCAAAGAAGTCTGGACCGACACCTATTCCATCGTCCTGCAGACGGTTCCGACCCATCCGGTCCACATCACGGTGACGGCCGAGTACCCGGTGCTGGCCAGTTCCAACGGCGGGGAGACGTTCGAATCCAGCCTGGTCGTGACACTCGACGACATCGCGCCGCAGACAATCACGGTCATGGCCGAGGACGACGGTCTGATCGATGGTCCGCGAATCCGGCTGATCACGCACACCGTCGCCAGCGAAGATCCTGATTACGACAACATCGCCGTCCGCGACGTGGCGGTCAAAGTCTTCGATAATCGCGAGGTGGTGACAATCACATCAGACCAGGCCGGCGCCCAGCCGATCACGTCCATCACGGTTGCTGAAGGAGGTGACCAGGTGACCTATTGGATGAGCCTGGCAAGTCAGCCGGTGGATTCATCTCCAACCTTCGTCCATATCGAAGATCTCGCCGGCCAGGTTAATGTCGTCAATCCGAATAGCGGAATATTCGGGCTGAATACATGGGAATTCAATACCTCAAATTGGAACCAATCTCAACCCGTCCACGTCACCGCTATCGACGATGACGTGCCCGAGGGACCTCACCAGACCGAGCTGATCCACACGGTGATCGACACCAGTGATCCCTTAGTACCAGAGATCCTCGGCCAGCAATTCCTAACCGTCTACATCACGGACAACGACGTGGGCAGCGTGGTCATCACCGAGACCGGCGGCGGTACTCAGGTGACCGAGGGAGGCGCGACGGACACGTACCAGATCGCCTTGGTTCCCGCGCCGGCCGGCCCCGTGGAGATCACGGTCACGCCCGATTCGCAGGTAGAGCTAAGCATCGACGACGGGGCGACGTTCGCCTCGACGTTGGTGCTGTCCTTCGCCGATGGCGCACCGCAGACGATCACGGTGCGTGCGGTCGACGACCAGATCGCCGAAGGGACGCATACGGGCACCATCACCCACGTGATTACGGACACCGAGCACGACTCGATGTACCCGACGACGCTCGCCATCCCCGACGTGACGGTCACGATCACGGACAACGATTCGGCCGGCCTGCTGGTCGCCGGTGACGAGGCGGGCACGGAGCTGATCGACTCGGTCTTCGTCCAACGTGGCGGCCAGACGCACTACTGGATCGCACTGACCAGCCAGCCCAAGCACGACGTGACGATCTTTTTCAACACTGACGACGCTGCATTGACGGCGGTGGACAAGGCCGCCCCGGCCAACGCCTTCGTCGACTTCACGGCTTCGAACTGGAACGTGCCTCAAGCGGTCCGGATTACCGCCGGCGAGGAGTTCACCGAGGCTCACATCACGCACACGCTGGTCAGTAGCGATCCGAACTATCGAGGAACGATCCTGTTGCCTGTCACCGGTTTCGACCCCACGCTCAGCGCCGCCCTGGCCGGCGGAACGCTGACCATCGCAGAAAGCGAACCGACCGGCACGCCCAACGAGATGACCGTCTCGCTCAGTGGGCAAGACTTGGTGATCAGCGATGCCAGCCAGCGGTTCGCGGCCGCGCCCGACGGCGGCACGCTTAGCCCCGACGGCCGGACGCTCACGATTCCATCGGATTTGGTGACCGAATCGCTGATCGTCGGATTGGCCGGTGGCGTGTTGGCGATCGGTTTTTCCGGCGGCAACCCGATCCCCGCCGGGGGCTTGGAATTCCACGCCGAGGATCCGGCCAGCGGTTTACCGGGCGGGACGCTGGTGCTGGACCGGGGAACGTCCAGCGGGCTGTTTTCCACGATCACGCACACCTTGGTGAACGCCAGCGACGGCAACATCCTGCTGGATCCGGACGGCGGCGGTGGTGTGTCGACCTCGGGTATTACCTACACGGGGCTGGAACCGATCATCGATGGCCTGGACGCCGCCCACCGGGTATTTTCGTTCACGGGCGGCAGCGAGACGATCGTGCTGAGCGATGCTGTCGGGCCAGACGGCCTGTCGTTGATCGACTCGACACTCAGTGAGTCGGTCGCATTCGCCAGTCCGACGGCATCGCTGACCGTCGGCACGACAGCGGGCAGCGGCCCCGACATGATTTACGTGGAAGGGCTGAACGCTGCCTTCGACGCGGACTTGTTCATCCTGGCTGACGAGGACGACACGGTGCATTTCCGGACGAACCCTACCCACATCGGCAGCGGCGAACTCCGGGTGACCGCCGGCAATATCCATTTTGCCACGACCGTGTCCGCCCCCGCCATCAGCCTGATTGCCGATTCCATCGATTTGGCCTCCGGCGCCTCGATCGACGCCGGCACCGTTGTCCTACGGCCTCTGACTCCCGACACGCGGATCGATCTAGGCGGCGGCGATGTGCTTGCGGGCACTCCGTTGACTTTGGGCCTGACTGCCGCGGAACTCGATCGCATCCAAACCGGAACGTTGACGATCGGCGGGTCCGACGGCGGCGAGCTGCGGATCACGGTCCCGCTGGCTCGCGCGGCCGCGACGGATGTGACGCTGGTCAGCGGCGCGGGCATCGTCTTCGATTCCGGCTCGATCGATACGGCTGGCGGAACGCTCGTTTTCGACCCGGGCACGGCGGTCCAGCCGCTGACGGCCGGTACGGACGCTACGGCCGGCAGCGTTTCGTTTGCGGACGGCGCGGCGCTGGCGATCCGGATCGACGGGACCGAGGTGGACACCGGATATTCGCAGTTGAATGTGGCGGGCGCGGTGGACCTGACCGGTGCGGTACTGGAGCTCAGCGGTTCACACATGCCCGCGGCGGGCGACAGGTTTACCCTCGTCAACAACGCCGGCAGCGACCCGGTGATCGGCACATTCGCCGGCCTGCCCGAAGGGGCTGTGATCGCGGATTTCCTGGACAGCGATTCGATGGCCACGATTACTTATGTCGGCGGTGATGGCAATGATGTGGTGCTGCAACATATCGGCACGCGGATCGATATGACGATCGTCGCCGAGCCCAGCGCGACCGGTCAGCACGGGGTGGTGACGGCCTTGCCCGACAGTCTGGCCTGGGTCCACGAGTGGCAATCGTTTTGGGTCGAGATCTGGGTCAGCACGCCGAACACGACAACGGTCGGGGTCGCCCAGGCCCAAGTCAATCTGCAGCACCACAGCGACTACCTGACGGCCCAGGAAATCGAACACGGTCCCGCCTTTGCAACGGGAATGATCGGCGATGGTCAGGGGCTGGTCTCGATCGACGGCTCCACGGAGCTGACCGACGTGGGCGACGACGGTTACGTGCTGTTGGCTCGAGTCCGGTTCGCTTCGAGCGATGGCGACCAGTTGCCGAGCGACATAGGGCAGCGAAACATCGGACCTTTTGACATGCAGCTTTTGCTGGTAACCGGGGGAAGTCGTCTAACCAATGGGGTTGATGTCCCGCCAGCCCTAGGCGGAACCCCCGAGACCGAATTATGGGCGGTGATGTACGACATCGACAACAACCACATCGACGACCACCACCAGATCGACTTCGGGGACCTGTCGTTCTTTGCTGCGGCGTTTGGCCAGACGGTCAAGGAAGATGCAGCGCAGCCGCCTTACGTCTGGTGGGCGGATTTCGACAAATCAGGCCGAGTCGATTTCGGCGATCTGGCGTTCTTCGCGCCCAATTTCGGCAAGACTCGTGCGGCGGTGCAAGCGGGCGACCAGACGCTGGTCTTCCCGCCCAACTTCCCGAATGCCTGGCGCAACGGTGCCAGCGGTGGTGATGCGGAAGGTGGCGGTGCGGGCGTAGCCCAATTGGCCGACGGCGAAGGGGAACCGTCGGATGCTGGTCGTGGGAAGGCGTCATTCAACGGTTCGCACCACGCCCTGGCGTTGCCGCAGCAGTCGACCTTGGCGGTAGACGAAGCGCACGCGGCCCTGCAGAACGGTCATCCGGCCTTTCGTGGCAGTATTGGGACGCGGATCGGCATGCCCGCCAAAGTGTCTTGCAAGTGGAACGGTCGCAGGGTTCTTTGTTGGGGACCACCGCGGGGCGCGAAGCTCAGCCGGCGCTGCTGTTGCGTCACGAGTCGCCCGTGAGCCGGCACTCCCCAAGCGACGGACCGGTGGTTACGTCCAGCGAGTCATCGGATCGCCAATTCGACGACTGGCAGCCACTGGAAGACCTGTTGTCGTCGCTGGCCGAACCATCGGCCGGCCGGCTCTCAGACGACCTATCGGACTCCCACGAAGCCCTGTTCAGCCAGCTCGGCCGCTGAAGCCAGCGTCGCCGCCGTTCGCTGCCCGATGAGGGGGACACCCAGCTTTTCGGCACCGCTGGCACGCGTCGGGGGAAGGGATAGCCCGTTTTGCGTAGCTCATACCGTCAGACGAAGCTGGCTGTCCCCTGTCACGTCCAGGAACAACACTCCGTTATGACTCAGGCTGATTTCGCCCGACGTCGGCGTGCTGCCGCCACCCACCAGTCCCGCATCGCTGATCGTGTGATGGGGC
>REEF01000943.1 GCA_007695205.1 Planctomycetaceae bacterium | reverse complement strand
GACAATTGCCAGGGCGAGTAGTAGAGCTTTTCGCAGTCTGAAGGGTTCCAGGTACTCGGCAGCCGACGAGTCGTAACTGGTCGAGAGCACCAGCATCTGAGGCCGACGACGATACCTGACCAGGTGAGTCCAACGGGAAGAGTCGCGCAGCGTGCTGCCGGACAACGCGTAGCACTCGCCGTTCAACAAGATATTGTGATACCACGTCCAGTCGATGTCCCGACTCCCAAGCGAGTGCGTTTGTTCGCTTTCTGAACAGATCGGGATGGGGTGGAACGGCAATCTGCGTTCCGCGGCATAGATCACTTCGGCGACGGACATGGGTGTCTTGTCCGAGTCGACAAACAGCACGTTCAGGTGAGGATCAACGAAGCCCCACTTGTTCCTGTCACGATCCAAGTATTCTGCAGCGACGTGCCCCTGGAGCCACAGTACTCGAGCTTGGCGTTGAAACAACTGCAGCACCTCAGTCAGCAGGATCGCATGCTCGCTGCATAGGTAATACTCATCCAAACCATACCGGTATAGATGCTCGGCGTCGGCAGACTGGGCTTTGGGCATTGTGGTGTCGGTGGCGTTCAGACGTGACCGCACCAGCTCGACGCACCGGGTCATCCATGTGGAGTCGCTGGCAAGAAGCCCATCAAACAGGCACTGCAATTCGGTAATAGTGGCTTGCGAGAAGGTCGAATCTGGCAATCGAAAATCGATGACGGGCCGGCCGGATTCCAAGGTGACTTTCCCATGAGCATCAGGAACTGTGTCAAACGCCTCGTACGGAAGTACAAACACCTGGTGAATCGAATAGGGGTTTATGTAGATACAAGCGCAGCACGCCACCACGACGATGAAGATCATCGCGCCCAGATATCGCAGGAGCGAAGGCAACTGAAACATGCGGCTTTGCCCTGGGACCGACCGTTACAACACGCAGCATCCATGCACGCCTGTGCTTTGTGCATATTTTCTTGTCGCGCCCCATGGACATATTCTGCTCTTTTGAGCTGCGCCCCTCCCCTGTTTCCCGGCCGCAAGCGTCATACATACGGTAGCTGCCGGAGCCGGTCCTTTAATCAACCCCACAGACGTTCGCATGTTCCGAACCGGAACCCTGTTTCTTGACGAATACGATCCACCTTCGAAAATCAGCGTCTTTACTTTTTTAGGTGGATGCGATTGCCAACTGAAATCAGATGCAAGAGAGTCAAAAAAATTAGAAATGGCCTGTTTTCATCGCCTGTTAGGACAATGACGATTTGGTTGCCCCCACGAGAAGCACGCGACTGTGCCTTTCTCGGGCTGCCATCCATCGATTCGATTTGGCCACCGTGGAAATCCCCTTTTGTCCGCTGCCGACCGATTTGTTTTCTCGGGGTGTGGCGTCTGCCGACCTGCGCGGCAGCGATCGCCGTACGGCGCGAAGGAAGCCCAGATGCATGGGACGGCGAGCACCAAATTGGCGACAGCAGCGACCGCCAGGTAGATATGCTGTCGCAGATCGTACGATCTCATGGGGAGCGGTCCTGGCGGAGGCAGCACCAATCGCATCGGCGCGATGGCCATCAACAACAGAAACGTGCCCAGCAGCAGATCAGTACTCCTGTGACGAACAGGTTGCGAAGGTTGAGCGGGGTTCACACCAGGTTGTCGTCCAAGGATTTCTGGTTCGCACGTTCACGGCTTTGTTCGTCGGTCTTTCTGCAGTTGGGGTCTGTTCTACGATCGGAAGATCACTGCGGAAACGGCAGATGAATCTTGTTCGGGAATTCGGATTCGATGGAGTGAAGATCCGAAATCACTCTTGGCAAGTAGGTCTGTTCGATGTCGAACCGGAATCTCAATTCATTGCCGTCGCCAACACGATCTTGAGCAATGCCATCGATGGCGATTCCGCCACGTTCATTTCCGACACAGTTAATTTGAAGTTGACGTTCAACTGTATCGAAGGTCGCGTAGCCGTTTAGCGTCCCGTAAACTGTTTCGAGTTGTTTGCGGAATCGAGGAAAATCGCAGGTCACAAGGGTCGCATCAATTGTGGCTGAGATCGCTGCTGGCGGCGACCAGGCGTTGGGCGGCGGGTAGGCCGAATTTCCAGAACAGGGCGGGACGTACCAGGAATTCCATGGCGGTACTGGTGACCAGCCCGCCGATGATCACCGTCGCCAGGGGGTACAGGATCTCTTTGCCGGGTTGACCGGCCGCCAACGCCAAGGGCAGCAAGCCGATGCCGGAGGTCAGTGCGGTCATCATGACCGGGGCGACCCGTTCGCGGCCGGCGCGGCGGATCATCTCCTTGGTCCACGACTGGCCCTCGAATCGGACCAGATGCAGATAATGTTCGAACAACAACAGCCCGTTGCGGACGGCGATGCCGCACAGCGAGATGAAACCGACCATCGCGGCGACGGTCAATGTCTGGTTGGTAACGTACAGTGCCAGGACCGCGCCGATCAGGGCCGCCGGCAGGGCGATCATGACCTGTAGAGCGAGATTCGCTGAACGAAACATGCCGTACAACACCAGGAACATGCCTGCCAACGCGCCGGCGGAGTAGACTCCGATCCGCTGTGCCGCCGATTGCTGGCTGGCGAACTGGCCGCCGTACTCGAGGAAATAGCCGGGCGGCAGATCCCGTTCGATTTCGTTCAACCGCGATTGGATTTCCTGGACCACGTCGACCAGCCCGCGGCCGGTGGTGTTGCATTGGACGACGATCCGCCGCCGGACCTGCTCGCGATGGATCGTATTGGGCCCCGTGGCCTGATAGATCCTGGCCACGGATGCCAGATTGGTCGTGCCGCCATCCGGCAGACTCAACGGCAGTCGCTCCAGTGCCTGGATATCCTCACGAGCCGCATCTGCGAATCGGACCAGCAGGTCGAACGAGCGTTGTCCGACCAGCACCTCGGAGACGACCACTCCGTTCATGGCGGTGTGGATCAGATCGTTCACCGCCGCGCGGCGCAGTCCGTATTGCTGTAGCGCGTAACCATCGATTTCGACCCGCAGTTGTGGGATCTCGACTTGAGGCTCGATCTGCAAGTCGGTCACCCCGGGCACATCGGCGATCACGGCCCGGATGCGCTGAGCATTGCGGCGCAGGATTTCCAGGTCGTCGCCGAACAGCTTGATGGCTACCTGTGCTTGGACTCCGGCCAGCATGTGCGAGATCAGGTGGGTCAGCGGTTGCTCGACGCTGCTGACGATCCCCGGCACTTCGCTCAATGCATGACGGATCTCGTCCAGGACTTCGGTGCGGCTACGGTCGCTGTTTGGGTCGAGCGTCGCGATGATCTCCGAGACACTGACCGGGTCGGCGTGCTCGTCCAATTCCGCGCGGCCCGTGACGCGGACCATCGCCACGATGTCGTCGATTTCCTGGAGACGGCGCTCGACCATCCCGGCCACGTCTTGCGAAGTGCTCAACGAAGTTCCCGGCGGCAGCATGACATTGATCTGCACGGCGCCTTCGTCGAAAGGCGGCAGGAAGTCGCTTTCCAGCCCGGCCAAGCCGATACCGCTGATCAGCACCAGGATCAGCGCTATCCCCAGGATCCCACGAGGATACCGCAAGCTGAACACGATCACTCGGTCGGCAGCCCAACGCAGGACCCGTACGATAGGACTGTCGCGGTCCGATTCGGAGAAACGTTCGGCCAGCACCATGACCAGCCAAAGCGCGGGTGCGGTCAACAAAGCCAGCCCGATGTGGACGGGCAGCGATAATCCCGACCACCACTGAGCAGCCAGCGGCATCCCGACGGCGGTCAAAGCGGCCGGAAGCGCCATCAGGGACAAGGCGAATGTTCCTATTGGAGCCAGGACGGCCGCTAAAGCTCGCCAGACACTCTGACCGGCGAGCAGCCAGTAGGCCAACACGGGCGTGACGGTCAGCGATACCAGCAGCGACGAGACCACGGAGACAAGGAAGGCCGTCCCCAGCGGGGTGAACAGCCGTCCTTCCATGCCTCCCAAGGCAAACACCGGGGCGAACACCAAGATGACAATCAAGGTGCCGAAGACACGCGGATTACGGACTTCCTCACTGGCCTGAAAGACCACCTGCAGCGAGGACCGAGGGGAAGAGCTCTGCCGATTCAGCTTCAAACGTCGAAAGACGTTCTCGACACTGACCGTGGCATCATCGACCAGCCCGCCGATCGCGACGGCCAATCCGCCCACCGTCATCGTGTTGATCGACAGGCCGAAAATCGCGAAGACCACGGCCGTGACCACGATGGATAGCGGAATGGCCGTCAAGGTGATGAACGTGGTGCGGAAACTCAGTAGAAAGACGAACAACACCACCACGACCAGCAAGCTCGCATCCCGCAAGGCAAGGACCACGTTGCCGATCGCCACATCGATGAAGTCTTTCTGCTGATACAGAGCCGGCTCGATACGCAGGTCGGGCGGCAGCGAGGGCAGCAGTTCGGCCAGGGCTTGTGCAATCTGCTCCGTGACGCGCCGCGTGTCCGCCTCGGGCTGCTTAGTCACCGTCAGGATGACAGCCGCACCACCCGCGAATCCGGTCTGGTTCCGGACGAACGCCGCGCTGTCACCGCGTTTGACGTGCGCTCCCGGAACCACTTGCGCCACGTCACGCACCAACACTGGGCGACCCTCGCGGAACGCCACAACCACTTCGCCCGCCTGGTCGATTGTCTGCAGGCGGCCCAGGGAACGGACCAGCAGCTCGTACGGCCCTTGCTGGTCCAGGTACCCGCCGGTGGCGTTCTCGTTGCTCTCAGCCAACGCTTCGGTTACCTCGCTCAACGTGACACCGTAACGGACCAACTCGGCCGGATCGACCAGCACCTGGAACTGCATCCGCTGGCCACCCATGGCGAAGACTTGGGAGACGCCGGGGATGGTTAGCAGACGTTGGCGGACGACCCAATCGGCCAGCGTGCGGAGTTCCATGGGGGATGTGTCTCCCGTTTCGCTCCACATGCCCACGATCATGATCTGACCCATGATCGACGAGATGGGCGCCAGTTGAGGCGTCACGCCCGGTGGTAGACGTTCGGCTGCCAACGCCAGTCGCTCGGCGACGATCTGCCGCGCGGCAAACACATCGGCTCCCCAATCGAATTCCACGTAGATTACCGACAAGCCGACGTCCGATGCGCTGCGAACGGCCTGGACGCCCGTCGCCCCGTTCAGTACGGACTCCAGAGGAAACGTAATCAGAGCCTCGACCTCCTCGGGCGCCATCCCGGGCGACTCGGTCATCACGACGACTCGCGGTCGGTCCAGGCTGGGGAATACATCGATGGGCAACTGAGTCATCTGCCAACCGCCGTACAGCATCAAGGCGATCGCGGCTGCAATGACCAGCACCCGTTGGTGCAGCGAGAAACGGAGCAGTCCATTCAGGACGGCGTCCAGCATGGTAGACCCCTTTCTGACAGACCCTAGTGGTGGTGATGATCGTGATCGACGCCATCGCCTGATTGCTGCTTCAGGGCCAGATGAATCTGGTACGCCCCCTTGGCCGCCAGCAAGTCTCCGCTAGTCAGCGTCCCGTCGGCTGCGACGACCGCCCAGCGATGATCGCGATGTTCGACATGGACCTCCTTCCGCTCGAAGTGGTCGTCTACCTGCTGGTACACAAACCAGTGCACGCCTTCCTGAACCACAGCGTCCACGGGCAGCACCAAGCGGTTCTCCCACTGCTCGACAGGGATCTCGATCTCGACTCGCTGCCCCGGTTTGAACCGCCAGGCATGGAAGCGGCGTCCATCCTCCGTCTGGTGATCACGCACCACCTTATTCGGCAAAGGAATATAGAACCGCAGTGCCCGAGAATCCTGGTCGATCAGGTTCTCCACATACAGGATCTTCAGCGGCGAGACCTCGGATCTTTCTCCGCCCCCTTCCTGAATCAGCACGCGGACCGCCACCTCCTTCTCGGCGGCCCGATGCAACGCAACTGCGTCGTGCTCGAATGCCCTGCCCTGAACATATAGCTCGCAGTGGTCTGCCAGCAGCAGCAAGGGCGATCCTGCCTCGACATGCTCCCCCGGCCGCACCAGCAGTTCCACCACGTGGTAATCGCCCAGGTAGTGCTCGCCCGGTGCCAGTTCCGGCGCACGGATCTCGACGGTCGACAGCAATTGCCGTTGCGCGACGATTTGGTCCACTTGCTCTGGCGTCAAACCGTGCAAGACCAAGGCTTGTCGATCGGTACGGATCGAGGCGTCCAATGTTTGTAATTCGTACTGTCGCTCGAGCACCGTCTTGCCAGCGACCACCCCGCTGGCAGCCACTTCTTCCAGACGCGAGACCTCTCGTTGGACCACCTCCCGCCGCTCGATGGCCGACAGGAGGCTCCGCTGAAGGTCCGCCAGTTCGTGATGCATGATGCGGAGTTCCGCCAGATGGCCGCCCGGCGATATCGCCTCGCCCGCCAGAGGCGTCAACTGAGTGACGATTCCTCGCAACGGCGCCGAGACCGTGATCAGTGTCCGCCCGGGCCGCTCGGCAACCACGCCGGGTATGGTGATCGTGCGAGAGAAATCCCGGGGCGCGACGCTCACCAGGCTCAACCCGATGTTTTTTCGGGCCTGCTCGCTCAATTCGATCACCCATTCGTCGTGTTCGTGGTCGTCGTGGTTGGAATGGGGAGCATGGTCTTCATGCGTCTCCCCCCTGGTCCAGGGAATCCACGACTCGCCCAGCCACTTGTTCTGCGAACGCGACAGAACGCTGCCCGCGATCGCTGCAGAAAGAACGACGATCAACAAGACGAACATCAACCGCTTTTTGGGATTCGATACCCGCATGATTCCAAGACCCGTGACAAAGAGAGAGCGGACGTGCGACCGCCGTAGAAGACGCACCCATCAACGGACAGGTGCTAACCGCATGCCAAAACGCCAAGCGGAAGACGCCGAAAGATCAGATCAGCAAGACCTGCTTGGCTAAGTGCAACCGGAGCGGATTCCCCCACGATGATTGGGGTGTGTCGCAGGTAACGGTGTGTGTCATCAGCGAACAGGGCAAGGACGCGAACTTGTGACTTATTTGCACACCGCAAGATGTTCTGTCCGCGAGACAGTGGGAACTGGGGGCGACGCCCTTCAGACAACAATGCTCGGAGCCCTGGTCATGCGAGCCCTCCTGGGAATCCATTTGCCCAAGTGGAAAACCCACCTCATCCACTCGAAATCCATGCCCGGGGGACACGTCGCACGGCCCCATGCGAATGGAATCAACTTGCCAGCAACAGCCGACCACCAGAGGAAAACAACTGGTGATCAGAAGCAGGTTCTTAAAGAAATTCGCCATAACGGGGGACGCAACGGGGTCGGGAGTCGTTTTCGGCCAACGGGGACGCAACGGGGTCGGGAGTCGTTTTCGGCCAACGATCAACCACATGGAAAGCCGC
>REEF01000231.1 GCA_007695205.1 Planctomycetaceae bacterium | reverse complement strand
CGCTCCGCTCGGCGAACTAGGTTGGAGACACTATCGGTGCCGGTCAGCCCAAAAGTTGGACCAAGTTGGCTGAGCGTTGCGCCCGTCCAGCGTCGGCTCGTGGATTCGTGTCGATGAGAATTGTTTCCTGCGGCAAGAGCCACCATACGCCGCAGAAAATCCTCACTGCCGAAGACCCATTCACGCAATTGCTGCCAGCGTCCTCCGAATCGGAGCAAATCCGGGGGCCGTCAGCGAAAAACGGGACCGCCGACAAGAGAACCGGGCGCAAACTTCCAACAGCGAGAGACGGAGCGAGCACCCCAGGCAGACGGATGGCGGTGGGAAAAGATTCGGAACACAGTTTCTAAGAAACGGACGAGACGGTTGCGTTCTGGTTTGTGGAGGTTTAGAACTCCTATCAGTTGGAAAAAACAAAGGACAAGAGACGATGAATCGATACCGACAACTTGTTTGCATGGTTCTTCTGGTTTGTTCGACGGCGGTGGCGGCGGAGCGCCAGCACTTGGTGCGCGAGCTGCGCCCGGCGGGCTACTGGCCCGCGGACGAAGGCGCGGGCCAGGTGCTGCACGACCGTTCGGGCAATGAGAATCATGGGGATCTGCGCAATCTCGCCTGGCGGAACGGACTGCTGGATTTTGCCAACGACCACTGCCAGTGGGCCATGATTCCCCATCATGAGCGCTATGGGTCGCGAACCTTCACGGTGGGCGGCTGGGTGTACAGCCGCCGCACCTACCGGAGTTCGCGGGTGCATCTTTTCGGCCAGCCGCTTGGTCCCCGGGGGGATGGCCTGCGCTGGTCGGGCTGGGGCGGCAGGATCGAGCCGGTCGGGATTCTTCTGGCGTTCGGCAAGGCGGACGGGGAATCGGGCGGCGGATTGGTGGAGGTCGCCAGCGGCGGCAAGGGGGATGTCCTCGGTTCCGGCGCCGCCAAGGTGGCGATGGCAATCGGCGAATGGCAGCATGTCCTCTATGCCTACGACGAGGCCGGGACCGGTCGCCTGTATGTGAACGGTCGGTTGGTGCAGACCAGGGAAGGGGTGCCCTTCCAACCTGCGGCGACGCCGTGGGTCATTGGCGGCGATTTGAATGTCTGGTGGCCTTGGCCACCCGATGGGCGGGGCTTGGACGGGTCGGTGCGGGACATGGTGTTCTTCGACCGCGCCCTGAGTCCGGCGGAGGTCCAGTGCCTCTACGGGGCGGGTGCGCCGCCAGTCGTTCCGACGGACTTTCCCGAGGACGCGATTGTCCTGGATCGTCGGGAGATTTCCCTGGATGCGCTGCCCCATGCTCCGGTGGAGGACCAGCGGCGGGCCTTCGAACAACTGGCGGGCAGGAATGCCGACCGTCTTCAGCCAATGGCCGATGCGTTGGTCCCGCTGCTGGTTCAGGCATTGGCCGGGGAACGGACCCGCCTGCCCGCCGCCCGGACGCTGGCCAAGGTGGCCCCGGAACGGGCACGGGTCGAGCTTCTGGTCCGGGTGTTGGCGGATGCAACTCGTTCTCAAACGGAACGGGCGGAGACCGCCTTGGCCTTGGCTGCCCTCGGCGACCGGGCGCGGGAGGCGATTCCCGCCCTGCTCGCGACCCTCGAAATCACGGACCGCGACGGCTCCTATCCGCCCCGGATCGAAGACCTGCTGCGCAACGCCGCGCTGCGGGCTTTGCTCGATATCGCGCCGGACGACGACCCGGTGCGCCCGGTTCTCGGCGCGGCCTTGGCCCGGCCGTTTCTCGATTTGCTCGATCTCGACAAACCGCATCTTGCCGAGGTGAAGGAGTTGGTCGCGGCGGGGCGTCCACTGGATGCCCTGGATGCCTACCGCAGCCACCGCCAGCCCATTCCGAAGCTCCCCGGCCATCGCTATTGGGGCTACGCCTGCGCGGAAACCGTGCGCGAGCATCTGCCGGTGCGGGCGGAATACTTCGACAACTACCTCAGCAAGGGGAATCCCTTCAGCGACGGGCTCTACGCCGGGGCTGGATTCCGACCCGCCGACTACACGCCCATCGAGCTGTTCGAGGGGGATGCCTATCTGACCACGGTGGAGCGGTTGTCCTTTGCGGAAGTCGAGCGGGAATTCGAGGGGACGCTGAAAGACCTGACCGACCGCACCCCCGATCCGGAGGGAAAGTGGTCGCGGGTGAACCTTCTCCACATCCGCCCGGATGGCAGCGAACAGATGGTCACCCTCGAAGGGGACTGGTTCATCTTCGACGGGCGGGACGCGAAGATCGACGGTTGGGCCATCGGGGCCGACCGGGACGGCTACCTCCATCTGGTCGGTGGTATGCACAATGCGGCGCGGGTCAGCGATTGGGTTCCCGGCAGTTGGGAAAAGCTGGGCATCACGGCGGAGGCCCGGCCCAGTGCGCTCTACTGGGTGTCTCGGAATCCCGGCGACATCACGTCCTTCGAATTCGCCGGGCAGCGCGACGACCCCCGCGCCATCCCCTGCGGCAACATGAACTACATGAATTTCGCCCGCAGTCCCGACGGCACGCTCTTCCTGTACGGCCGGGATCACACCTGGACCTGGGGGCTCTACCGGTACGATACGGCGGCCCGCCGCTGGACGGGGCTGGGCGGCTCCACAAGCGTCATGATCCAGCAGGCCAGAGAGTCGGACCTCCCCTGGATTCGGCCCTTGGAAGGCATGAATCCCCACTATGGCCCGGCCACGATTCCGGTGCTGGTCGGTGCCTGGCAGCCGGGCGCCTACAATTTCAACCGTTCGAGCTGGGGCATCCGCTTCGACCGGACCGGCCGAATGCATGTGCAGATGGGAATCTGGGGGCCAACCGAAGGGGGACGCCTGACCGGCGGGCCGGTCTATGCCTACTCGGACGACCAGGGCGACAGCTTCCATCGCGCTGACGGCACCCCCCTGCGCCTGCCGCTCACCGTCAACCCGATTCCCGGACACCATGCGGACATGGACTATCATTCCACCCGGCAATGGTTCAACCTCTGGACTTCGCTGGTCCGCCACGCCGGGCATCCGACCCCGTAAGCCAACCGGCCCGCCAAGACGCAAGCCTCGGCGGGCCGAAGCGGGGATCATGCTGGGGCCGGGTTTCGCTGGGCGTACCCCGCGCAAGGGTCGAGGATTGGGCGTTACGATGATCCGCTACGATCAGCCGCAAGCGGAGCAGTCTCTGGGAGTCTCTTCCTCCTGGGGGACCAGGCGGCGGTCGCACAGCAGCACCACGAATCGCCTCCTTGTTCGATTTCGCTATTGCCAGAAAGCGTTCAGGGTGGTGACGGACCATTCGACCAGTTTTTCACCTCCTTCGGGCCCAACTTCCCGGCTTCCACTGGTCGCTCCATAACCGCCGCTTTCCATGGCTCGGGCCGAAGGGAGGTACGAGCCGGGACCTGCCAGTTGCACGACGAACGTCTGGACGGCCGGACTTCGGCCTTTGATCCGGATCCCGTAGTCCAAGAACAGTTCGAACGGGTTGGTGACCATCCCAACGTCGCCCAACCGCAGGGCGTGCACCTCGATCGGCAGATTCGGGCTGTCGGTTCGCGGCTCAAGCCGTGGCAATTCCAGGATCTCGACACGATGCGCAAACACGGGACTCCAGTCGATCTCGGACCGGATCAGCGGCAGCACCTGATCCGCAGCTTCGGCGATCCGATGAGCGATTTCCTGCCGGACCGGACGGCCTGCAAGCCGCGCCATCCGCCGCTCTGCCATCCTGTCGAACGGCTCGTTGGTATCCTGGTCGCCAGCTGCGCTGACTTGCGGCAGGATGAACAGACCATCGCCGAACCGGCGGCGCAGTTCCGCCCGGGTTTCGTGCCAGAAGTCGGCGCTGACCTGACGCCCCGAGGTTTCGGCCTGAGCGGGGCAGGCCAGATTGACCACCAAACCCGATAACGTGCCATCCGGAAGATACGTCGCCAGGAACTGAACCGAGTGGTCTTCGTAGCCTTGGATGTGGCTGAACCCCGTTGTATCGGTCCGGCCGTACATCCGGCCCTCGCCGCTGCGATCGACGATCAGACGGTTGCGCCCGACGACCGCATGACCCAACCCAAAGGCAATGCCGCCCGCGGTGCGCCCGGTCCACGCCGTTTTCACGGCATCGGCGATCCGTCTGGAGGCAAAGCTCACGTACTGGCGGCAGGTGAGTGGCGGCATGGCTTCGCGTGCCCGCTGAAACGCCTGGTCGCTGTGCCTCCGCCATATCCAGGGCTCCTCGGTCTGCTCGAAATCCGGCTGGTAGCGGGGGCGGGTGTAATGAAAGGGCGCCGTGTGCGTATGCGTGGCAAAGAAAAACACCGATTCGGTCGGTAGTTCCGGCAACTCCTGCCGCAGGTGTTCCCTGACCCCGTCCCGGATACACTCTGACGCTGATAGCAGATCCAGACTGACCATCACCGCACCACTCGGCCGGTCCGGCGCCACGGACTCCAGTGCCAGAACCGTCGCCTTCAGCGGATCCTTCACGGCATCGGTGATCCGGACCGTCGCTCCCAGTCCCGTCAGATGAACAGGCCCTTCCGGAGTGATGTCGGCTTCCGCCCAGCCGATTCTGAGTGTCGGCTCCGTTCGCTCCTCCTGGCCTTGCAGTGGCGAGCCGAAAGCCGCCGCGAGCACGGCCAGCCATCCGATTATCGGAAAAAAACTTCGAACGTCCACGATGCCCCGACTTCTCGCGTGCAGTGGTTTCGTGAACCGGTGGGAAATCACTCGCGGTCTCGCGTGACGTTTCATTGCGCATCTCTCCGAGTTGAAGGAATTGGAACAAGTTGGCCCATTGCATTGTAGCAGGGAATGGCGAGCTTCGCCGGGGTCAGGCCTTGTGTGCGATTCATAGGCCGAGTGATGCTTCGACTTCTTGCACAGTCTTTCGCCAGCCAGCCGATCGGTGGTGGTGGCGATCCGCTCGGCGAACCAGGTTGGAGACACTATCGGTGCCGGTCAGCCCAAAAGGTCTGCATAAGAATATGCGACGAAAATCCTTTGTTTGCGGCGGCATCCCTGCGTTGACCTGTCTCCCGCATGCGTTATGCGTGCATCGGTGGGATACAACCGGCGTGCCATGGACAAGGGCCTTGAAATGCCGTGTTCCATGGGCCATATTCGGGGAAACCGGTGCACGGAGACCATCGCTAGTCTTATCAGCAGAGTATTGGAGAACGAACGATGAAACGGTATCGAAACAGCCTGACACCTCGGCGTATGCTTGCCGCATCGGTTATGGTGGCGCTGTTTTTCACAGGAGAGCATGGTGCGGCGCAGGATGGCTTGCGCGGCGAGGGCAGCCATCTTCCGTTGCGTCCGGGCAAAGCCGAGTACTGGGACACGGTTATCGGCGTTGCGGACGATCCGGACGCACGCATCACCGGGGCATGGGACGAACACATCTTCCGGCAAAGCTTTCCCGCGCGGCGGCACCTGCACACGGAGGAAGACGGGGCTGCCATCGAGCGTGTCTTTGATACGCCCGGGCTTGTCTTGGTGCTCGAAACGCACCGGCCCTACGTGTATTCGGGCAATCTGAACAATGGGCTTCTCGAAATCGCTATCGACGGCGAGGTCACGCAGGTGATCCAACCGCTGACCGAGGCCAACGAGATCGTCTTGTATCGCGGACGCGCGCCCGAGCCGCGCGACGTGCGGGTGCGTCATCTCGATGCGCCGAATGGCGGCCGGGGGGCGCGCATCATCGGCTTTCGTCAACTTGACGAGCCTTCGGCCGATCTGGCGTTCTTTCTTACGGCAGAAGCCGGCGATCTGCTGGTTGACGCCCGGATCACCGTCAAAGACGGCGGCGACATCCTGCGCTCGGTGGTTCAACGCAATTGGATGAGCGGCATGATACGTCTCGCGGGCCTGCCGCCCGGTGAGGGCTATATGCTACGTATCGAGGCCTTGGGCTGGGAGACCGTGACGCTACCGCTGCCGCCGTTGCACGCAAATTCCGAACGGCTCTTGACGCCCATTCACCTTCCGCTGGATGCGGAGCTGCTGACGCAGGGTTTTCAACGACCCCGTCTGGGTTACCCCGCCGTGAAACGGCCCGGCGACGAATTGGAGGTTCGGTTTGCGCCGCATGAGCATGGCGAATACGTGGACATACTTGAACTGCGCTGGGACCAGCGCGTCGGCAAGGCGCGCCGCAGCGTAACGCTTTGGGAAGGCCCCGAAACCGCGCCCGCCGAAGGTTTTCGCATGACCATCGCCTTACCCGATGCGCCGCTGGACGGTATGGGGGATCTCGTGGCGGACGTGCGCGGCCCGCAGGGGGTTTTTACCTGGCGTGCGCCGCAAGGCCTGCACATGCGCGAACGTTTCCCCGAGCAGCCGGTATTCCTGGTGTGCGGCCACCTCGACACATGGGGCCACTATCAGGGCGAATACCTTGCCGTTCTCGCGGAGCTGGCGAACCTGATCGAGCCCGACGCGGTACTCATCAGCAACGAGGTGCACCCCGCCTACACCGCGGGCGGATTCAAGAAGCTGCACGTGCCGCACCTTGTCAATATCGGTAACCACAGTTTCGGCTACGAAGAGAGCCCTTCGTATCTCGACGCGGACGGCGCCCGGCGGCCCGGCCCCGCCTTCCCGTTATCGCTATCGCTCGGCCAGGTCGAGCAAGGCTACGCACATCGCGAGCCGCATTACGCATGGCGCCATGCGGCGAATCGTGTGTTCGATCGTTGGTACGGCGATCCTATGGGCGTCTTCGAGATAGGCCCCGACATTGCCGTGCTCAATTACGGATGGTCGTGGGAGCCTACGTACAACCAGGAGGCCATCGACGCGGCGCGGGATCTGTTCGCGCCCTACCGCAACCGGCGCATCCGCGTGCTGAATGCCTATGAAAGCGAGCCGCCGCGTGAATTCCTCGAGCATTTCGGTTTCGCGCTGGTCCACTCGGCGCACGCCTGGCCCCGCGCCCGCAACATGCACGCCGACGACCCGCGTCAGGTCCGCGGACATCACTTCTCCATCGATGACGGCGCCATGACCTTCATCGGCAAGCGGACGTCCGACACCTTCTGGGTCGTGCGGTTTGCCGATGACCGCGTTGCATCCATGACCTATGCGGGCCACGACACCCAACCCTGGCCTCTCGACCGCCACGGCGTCGCGCCATTGCGAGTTCAGTTTGATGACGACGTAGCGGCGTCAGGGCTCCACCGCGCCAGACTCATCAACGAGTACCGTGAATCATTCGACGCCTGCCGCATCGATTGGGTGCTGCCCCAAGGACGTTACGAGGTTCGCGGAGGAACGGTCCACCATTCCTGGAACAGCGACGACGGCGAATGGACCGTGCTCACGGTCAGAACCGGCGCTCCCGCAAATGAGATTCACGAAATTGAAGCCAAACAGATTGAATGACGGCATGCGGGGTCAGGACGGCATGCGGGGTCAG
>REEF01000843.1 GCA_007695205.1 Planctomycetaceae bacterium | reverse complement strand
AGAACCCCCGTGCGTACGGCAGCGCCTTTGCCCTGATTGACCGAATGCGAGAGGATCACTAGCGACGTCCAGTGACGGGCCATCTGGACAAGCAATGTTCGCGTTTCGTCTTGGCTGCCATCGTCCACGACGATTACTTCGTGTGCACCCGGGTAGTTTTCCTCCATATAGTCGCGAACGGCGGCCAAGAAGGGTGGCAACCGCGATTCTTCGTTATAGGCGGGCAGAACGATGGACAGGGAGATGGTCATGGACTTATCTTCTAGCAGACGAAGCAGCATGCTGCAATGGATCGCACGATGGCTGCCGAAGATTGACGCGGGGGCTGGTGTCGCGATACCATGCGGCGGACCGAACGACCCTTTGATCAATAAACCATGTCCCCAGACCAGGTCGACAGTGGGGCGAACCGGCAAGCGAAGATCGAATCATGACGGTGCTGACATCTGCGGACGCGCGGCGATCGAGTTTTTTGGATGACTATGTCCCCTTGCCGGGCGTTTACGATGAATTGTTGGATGCCCAGGGGGAACCGCGACCGGGTTGGCGGACGTTCTGTCGACAGTTGGGCGAATTGGCCACCGGCGAATTTGGTCGACGATGGGATCAGGCTCAGAATTTGCTGCATGAAAACGGGATCGCCTTTGGTGCGTATGGGGATTCCGAAAACCCGTTGCGTCCGTGGGTGGTTGATCCCTTGCCTTTGTTGATCGCGGCCGATCAATGGCAGCGGGTCGCTGCGGGGCTGGCACAGCGAGCCCGGTTGCTGGACCGGTTGCTGGCCGATCTGTACGGGCCTCAGACGCTGATCACTCGTCGCGTCCTACCGGCGGATTTGATTTATCGTCATCCGGGTTTTTTGCGGGTGTACCACGGACAACGGCCTGTCGGCAATCGTTTCCTCTCCTGTTACGCCGCCGATTTGGCTCGAGGTTCGGACGGTCACTGGTGGGTATTGGCCGACCGCAGCGAGGCGCCCTCGGGGTTGGGCTTCGCCTTGGAAAACCGGATCGTCGTTTCGCGGATGCTGCCCGACGTTTTTCACCGTTGTCAGGTCGAACGGTTGGCGCCGCACTTCATCGCGTTGCAGCAGATGCTGGCCGAATCGGCGCCTCAGCACCGTGACAACCCGCGGATCGTATTGCTCAGCCAGGGACCGGGAACGCCGAACTATTTCGAGGACGCGTACCTGGCTCGCTATTTAGGCTATACGTTAGTCGAGGCTGGTGATCTGGCGGTTCGCAACGGCCAGGTCATGTTGAAGACGCTGGGCGGGCTGCTGCCGGTGGACGTTATTTTTCGGCGTCCCAACAGCGAGCATTGTGATCCGCTGGAACTGTCGGCGGACGCCTTCAGCGGGATCGTCGGCCTGCTGCAATCGGCTCGCGAGCGGACCGTGGCCCTCGCCAACGTGCTGGGCGCCGGACTGGTCGAATCCCCCGTTTTCATGGCCTATTTGCCTGCATGCTGCCAGGAGCTGTTGCGTGAGGATCTGCTGTTGCCGAATGTGCCTACCTGGTGGTGCGGCGATCCGGCGTCCAAGCATTACGTGCTGGATCATCTGGACGAGCTGACGATCCGGCGCGCGTATCGGAACCGAGGCCAGGATCTGCCCTTTCATCGCCAGTTGCAAGCGTGGTCGAAGGACGAGCTGGTGGCCGCGATCCAAAAGGCACCGCATGCCTTCGTGGCTCAACAACACATCGAACGGTCCACGGCGCCGGTCTGGTCCGACGGCGGGCTGAAACCGCAGCGCATCGCGTTACGCTCGTACGCGGTCGCGGCCCCCGATGGATTCGAAGTGATGCAAGGCGGGCTGGTCCGTGTTTCGCAGAGTTCCCGCCCGCTGGATATGTCGATCCTCTCGGGCGAAGGGAGCAAGGATGCTTGGATCGTTTCCCCGCAACCGGTCAGCCAGATCAGTCTGCTGCCAACGCAGTCCCAGACCGTCGAGTTACGGCGGAGCGGTGCGGAGTTGCCCAGCCGAGTCGCGGACAATTTGTACTGGCTGGGACGGCACATCGAACGCTCGGAAGCGGCCGCACGGCTGTTGCGCACGACCATCCTGCGGCTGACCAGCGAGACCGAATTCGAGCTATTGCCCGAGCTGCCCATGTTGTTGCGAGCGTTGGTCGAACAAGGTCAGATCGAACCCGGTTATGTGGTCCAGGGGATCCGTGTTCTGCTGCCCGATCTGCGGCGCTCGCTGCCCGGAACCGTGCTGGACGAGCACCAGGTGGGCAGTTTGCGTTTCACCGTGTCCCAATTGTTCCGCGCCGCCACATTGGTCCGCGACAGGATATCGACCGACAGTTGGCGGATCATCAGCCGCATCGACCAGCAGTTCCGCCCTTGGCCTCGCTACGCCGGGGTGGACCTGACCGACCTGCTGACCATGTTGGACCAGATGATCATCGATCTGGCGGCGTTCAGCGGTATTGTCATGGAAAGCATGACTCGCACGCATACCTGGCGTTTCCTGGATCTGGGGCGGCGTCTGGAACGGGCGTTGCAAGTGATCTGCCTGGCACGCAGCGCCCTGGAACACGCCAACGAACTGTCCGGCCCGGTGCTCGAAGCGCTGCTCGAGATGGCTGACAGCCTGATGACCTATCGTGGCCGTTACCTGGCCAACCTGCAGTTAGGCCCGGTGATCGATCTGCTGCTGACCGACGATACCAATCCCCGTTCGCTGGCCTATCAGTTGGTGTTATTGGCCGACCATGTGGAACGCTTGCCGCGCAACCAGACGCAACCGTTGCTGGCGCTGGACCAGCGTTTGGCCATCGGGCTGTTGCACGACATTCGCATGATCGACGTACCGATGCTGGCCGATCTGCATGCGCGAGGACAATCCGCGCCGCTGGTCGAGCTGTTAACGGTGTTGGAAGAGCGTTTGCCCAAGCTCTCGGACGCCATCAATCATCAATACCTGATCCATGCCGGCCCCGCCCAACAACTGACAGAGATCCGACTGGAGCCCTCGACGTGAAATACCGAATCACTCATCTGACGCAGTACGGATACAGCACGGCCACACCGGTCTGTCACAACCTGGTGCATTTGACACCGCGCCAGACCGCTCGGCAGCGTTGCCGGGATTTCGTTTTGGAGATCTCGCCCGATCCGGCGCACGTGACCGCTCGGCAGGACTATTTCGGCAATCAGTCCAGCTATTTCTCGATCCATCAATCGCATGCGGGTTTGTGCGTCACGGCGCGCAGTCTCGTGACGCTGCTGCCGGTCGATTTGCCGGACGCTGACAAGTCGCCTGGCTGGGAATCGATCCGTGACGAACTGCCCTCGGTACGGGCTCCCGAATGGTTGGACGCGTATCAGTTCGCGTTCGATTCGCCGTGTGTCAAGAGTTCAGCGGAGCTGGCCGAATACGCCTCGGAATCATTCCTGCCCCAGCGTCCCATCCTCCGGGCGGTGGCGGATCTGAACCGCCGCATCCATCAGGATTTTCGCTACGACCCGCAAGCCACCTCGGTCACCACGCCCATCCAGGAAGTCTTTCAGCACCGGCACGGGGTTTGCCAGGATTTCGCCCACGTGGCGATCGGCTGCCTTCGGTCGCTGGGCCTGGCGGCTCGCTACGTCAGCGGCTATCTCCGCACGCTGCCGCCGCCGGGCCAAGCGCGCATGGTCGGCGCGGATGCGTCGCATGCCTGGTTCGCGGTCTATGCCGGATCGTCTGGCTGGGTCGATCTCGATCCTACCAACCAATTGCTGGTCGACACCGACCATATCACGCTGGCCTGGGGTCGCGACTACAGCGACGTCGCTCCGGTTCGCGGCGTCTTTGTGGGTGCCGGTACCCACTCGGTCACCGTCTCGGTGGATGTTCTGCCGGAGGATGAATAGTCTTCGCTTGGCCCTGGGGTATCAACCCGATGGTTGCAGAAAAGTAGGACGGATTGGCAATCCGTCTTACGAGCGAACTTGATGCAACGCCGGGGTATCAAGCAGCCCGTCGCCTGGTGGCAGGCACCTGAAGTTCCAGTTCCTCGGCGATCGCGTGGATGCGATCGGCATCGATGTTCTGCAGTTCTTCAGCAAAGCCGATCAGCAGGGCCATATCGGCCAACCGGTTGATCTTGCGGGGCACACCGTCCGTCCGTTCGTGCATCGCCTGCAGGGCCTGCGGCTGGAAAACCGCCTCGGCGTCGGCCGCACCGGCGACGCGCAACCGATGGCTGACATAGGCGGCCGTTTCGTCTGCCGAGAATCGCCGCAGCAGGCACTTGACGCTCAACCGTTCCTCCATTTCCGGCATCCGTTCCAACGCCGGTAGCAGAGCCAACTGGCCCGCCAGCAGCACAGTCCAGGCGGGTTCGTAGTTCCATAACAAACGAACCGTTTCCATCGTCTCGGTGCCGCACAATACGTGCGCGTCATCGATGACAATCAACGCGTGTCGTCCTTGCCGGACGTTGTCTGCCAGGGCCTTCTCGATATGCTGCAGCGAATCTTCCAGCGGCATGTGCCCGTGGCGCTGTCCGGACAACTCTGCCGCCAGATAAGCCATCAGCGACTCGGGACCAAGCTGTGGAAATCGTAGATGCACTTGCGGGTGGCAGACGTCGGTCAACGATTGAAACAACCCGCCGACCAGCCGGGTCTTTCCCAGTCCGGGCATGCCAGCCAACAACCCACCGCCTTGACGGTTTTCGATCGCATAACGAATTTTGAGCAAGGCGGCTTGATGGGTTTCGCTGGGATAGTAGAAACGCGGGTCGTCCTGTCTGTCGAACGGCCGGTGCTCGAGTCCCCAGTGCTTGATGTACATGGTTAGGCTCCCTGCGGCTTACTTGGATTCGAAATTCTCGGCGATGCCGACCGCCGTGATACCGTTGGCTTGTAGACGCCGAGCGGTCCGGACGGCCTCTTCTTGCTCGGTGCGACGAAGATCCCGCACGACGATCGCCGCATCCACAAGGCAATCCTGGTCGTCCGCCACGGTCAACGGATCCTGGTCATCCCAAGGTCCGGCATCGATGATCACCAGCGGAAAGCGGGCCGAGATCGCACGCATCACTTGGCTCGGTCTTCGTTGCTTCGAGGCGAGAGGGACCGAGCCTGGTCCGTTGAGCGGAAACAGAGTCAATCGATCTTCGACCGATGTCACCGCCGCTTCGTTCAAGGTCGCCTTGCCCGCCAACACTTCGGTCCATCCACAGGGCGGCTCCAACCCTAGACGCGTACCGAGTTGCGGGTTCTGCCAATCGGCATCGACCACCGCGACATCGACGCCCGCCGCCGCCGCACTACGAGCCAGGCACAGCGCCAACGTGGTTCGCCCTTCACCGCGACGGCACCCCGAGACCATGACCACATGATGCGACTGGTCGGTGGCTGCCTTGAGTTGCTCGCCCACAAGCTGAAAATAGCGATGTTCCGTCGCCAGCAGATGCAGGCACAAATCCGGCCAGACAAAACGGTCCAGTTCCCAGTCGGGTGAGAAGTCGTCCCCGACGTCCAGTTCCTCGGTTGACGGAGGTGGCGTGGCCAATTTCAGCATCGAGATCGACGCCGTCGCTTTCGCGTCCGGCCCACGCGCTGCGTCCGACGATGCGTCTTGCGACTTAGCGTCCGGCGCCGAGCACGGCTTGGCTTCCGGCACGGAGAACGAGGTGTGTGGCGGCCCGGTTGCATTGTCACCGGTCGTGTGCGCGGGGTCCATTCGCCGACGGTTCGCCCTGACGCATGACTCGACTGCTTCCGTAGTTTCGCGTTTTTCCGAGCCGCCTGGCCTGGTTTCGGGTGGCTCGGTCGCCGCATCCGAGGACGGCGTCTTGGCTTCCAGACCCGGCTTGACCTCTGGCGGGTCCGGCAGATCGGTTAACGCGATCGTCTGCTTGGCGTAGGCTTTCAGAAAAACTTGATCGAGCGATTCCATAGTGGGCTCCGTCCTTGTTTGGCTCCATGACTTACTAGCGGATCGGCGGGGGCTCGATGCGCGGTTGCAAGCGCACGGTGCTCGGGTACCATCCGTAGATGCTTGTTTGCGGATTGGACATCGGATAACCCTCGTCTTGGATGCCTTTTGCCGCGTTGCCCAACAGGTTTTCGTAACGTGATGGATACTGGTACGTCGACGGATCGGTCAGCGGATAAATAAGTTGATCGGGTGTTGGCCCCATCCCTTCGTCCGGCGCGTTTGGCGTCTGTCGAGCCGTCATCTGCGTTTCGGGGCTTGGGGACGCTTCGGTCGGGAAGGTTGTTGGCGGCTGACGGTCCTGCTTGCTTGCAGTAGCCTCTGGTGTCGGTGCTGGGAAGATCGAGGCTTGCTGATCAGAAGTCCCGTCCGTCAATTCCGGGACTTCGTCGGACCGGGATGCCGTTAGCGAGTCTTGAACGGCAACCGATTCGTCCGTCGTCGTCATCGGTTCCAACTTGGGCGGTTCAACCTCGGCTATCTGTTCGTCCACGTCAGAGTCCACCGACTCTTTTTCCACTAGATCGGCGGGCGATTCTTTCTTGGCATCGACCTTGGCGTCGACTTTTGTATCGACCTTGGCATCGACAACCGCTGCTTCCATCGGGGACCCGTCTGCTGACGCCGCCTGTTCGGATTCGACCGCGATCGATTCCTGCTGCGCAGGTTTGGTAGGTTGCTTGTCTGTCTTGCCCACCTGATCGGATTTCGGCGCCAGGATCAACTTCGGCGAAGTGTCCAACGATTCGAGTCCGTGACCCAAGTGATTTGCGGAGGCAGATTCGGGCAAAGCTCGCGATGCCAGCTCGACATCGGGATCGACCGCACCGTTTAGCAACGCCAAGGCGACGAAGATCAACACGATCGTCGTGGCCAACCCGGCCGCCTTCCAGGCCGTTGGGGACAGGCGTTTTTTGCGCCGTTTATCGTCAGGTTCCGTGAAGATGCGGACCACACTGGCACGCATTTTCGAGATCACCGATGCGAAACTCGGTTCCAGACCGCCGTCCACTTGATGCTTGCTAGTAGATTCCACCTGGTCGATGCTGCTCGAAACAGGGGGACTGGGCACGGAAACAGGGAGCTCGACACATGGAGGTGCGGATAGCTCCTGCTGCGGCAAGTGGGGCAATCGAACCAGGACCACAATCTGATTCAATTCGGGATTCTTGGTCGGATTCGTGCCGCTTTCTGCAGGGCTTTGCTCAGCCGTCTTGGCCTGAGAGCTACTGGCAATCGTCATTTCCATCGCCTCGTTCGAGGGGGGATTGTCTTCCGCGCATGAAGAACGGCGCGCCGTTAGGGAACCTCTTACGTTGCGCATTTATCGGCATCGGTTGTGCCGGTCTTGAGGATTCCCTAGTTTTTTAGGGCTATGATGGATTTAGCGATTAGAGTCTTCACCTGTAGGATGCCTGCACGGTGCGCGCATCTTTGTAGGTTGGGACTCCGTCCCGACCGAGTCGGGTCGGGTCGGGTCGGGTCG
>REEF01000222.1 GCA_007695205.1 Planctomycetaceae bacterium | reverse complement strand
CCGAGCGGAGCACCGACCCGGTGGTGCGACTGGCACGAAAGACCCTGTGTATCGACGCGGGGGGGGTGCAGTTGGTATTGGGCCTGCGTATGCTGGCCACCGACGAGGAGGATTTTCCTTTGTTGGATATCCGCCAGATCGAATGTGAGGTGCAGCATGGCGGAACTGACGGTTCGTGAGCGGCTGCAGCCGTCTCTGCTGGATCGGTTGACGGACGAGGAGCCGCAGAAGAAGGTGGAATCGCGTGACCAGCGAGTCATTTCGTTGGAGCGGTTGCGTGCGGGCGTGCTGCGGGATTTGAGTTGGTTGCTGAACACGGGGAATTTGGCGCAGACCGACGATCTGGAGCCCTACCCGGAAGTCGCTCGTTCGGTGCTCAATTTTGGCACACGTGATTTATCGGGAATCACTGCCTCGTCGCTACTGATGGACAGCCTGGCTCGCATGATGCGCCAGGTCATTCTCGATTTCGAGCCGCGTATTCTCCGCGACAGCTTGACGGTGCACGCGATCGGAGAAGAGCAGCGGATGAATTTGAATGCGGTGACGTTTGTCATCGAAGGGACGCTCTGGGCCCAACCCGTCCCGTTGCGGATGTTTATGAAGACCGAGGTCGACTTGGAGACCGGATACGTCAACGTACGGGAAGAGTCCGGTCGCTGACGGTTGCACGCTCCGGTCTCCCAAGCCAAGGAGAATCGATCCGATGGATCCTCGTCTGCTCGCTTACTACAACCGGGAGTTGCAGCATGTACGTGAAATGGGGGCCGAGTTCGCTCGGGCTTTCCCCAAGATCGCCGGACGCTTGGCACTGGACGAATTCGACTGCGCCGATCCCTATGTCGAACGCCTGCTGGAAGGCATGGCTTTTCTGGCAGCTCGCATTCAGTTGAAAATGGACTCGCATTATCCCGACTTTGCCCAGCATCTGTTCGAAATCGTCTACCCCCACTACGTCGCGCCCACTCCGTCGATGGCGGTGGTCCAGTTCCAGCCGGACCTGAACGAGGGCGCGCTGGCCGAGGGAGTCCGTGTGCCGCGAGGCACGATGCTGCGCGGCCAGATCGGCAGAAGCGAGCAGACGGCGTGCCGCTACCAGACCACCGACGAAACGCTGCTCTGGCCCCTGGAAATCCGCCGCCTGGACTACTTCAGCCGCGATGAAGCGCTGCGCAACGTGCCGGACGTGCCAGGCTCGCGAGCGGGGTTGCGCTTAGTCCTGGGGGCCACCGGAGGTTTGACGTTCGACAAGATCAGCCTGCAGCGCCTACGTCTGTTCCTCCGAGGCTCTGGCGACCTGACGGTCGCGCTGTACGAACAGCTATTGGCAAACACGGTGGCGGTGATCGTCCGGCCCAAAGAGTCGCCGACGGCCTGGCAACTGGCGATCGATCCGCGCGAGATCCGGCGCGTCGGTTTTCGGGACGACCAGGCGATGCTGCCGTACGGTCCGCGCTCGTTTCACGGATATCGTCTGCTGCACGAGTACTTCGCGCTGCCGGAACGTTTCCTGTCCGTGGAATTGGGGGGATTGGCTCCTGCGTTGCAGCGGTGTCCCGATCGCGAATTGGAGATCTTCGTGTTGTTCGATCGCGCGAATCGAGTGCTGGAGCATCGCGTCGATGCTTCGCTGTTGGCCCTGCACTGCTGTCCGGTTGTCAACCTGTTCCCTCGGCGCGCCGATCGGATTCACTTGGACCAGCATCACTACGAATTTCATGTCGTTCCGGATCGAACGCGGCCGTTGGATTACGAACCGTACCAGATCACCGAAGTCATCGGCTACGGCGAAGGCGACCGCCAGCAGGCGTTCTGCCCGTTTTTCGCCGCGTTCGATCGGCCCCAGCGCGAGGGCCTGGCGGAACGTCGCAGTCGAGGCACGGCCTGCTACACGTCGCGGCGTACCTTTCGCGTGCTGTCAGAGAAACAGCGCGATACAGGAGCCCGTACCAGCTATATCGGCAGCGAAATGTTCATCGCCCTGGTCGATGCCCAACAAGCGCCCTATTCCAGTGACCTGCGGCAGCTTGGTGTGTCGCTGCTGTGCACCAACCGCGATCTGCCGTTGCTGATGCCGGTCGGCGTCGGCCAGACGGATTTCACCTCCGAATCCAGTCTGCCGGTACGGGCGATCCGCATCCTAGCCGGACCGACACGGCCGCGGCCGCCGCTGTCCTACGGCTCGGGAGACGTCGCCTGGCGGTTACTGAATCATCTGTCGCTGAATTACGCATCCCTGGTCGACGATCCACAGCGAGGTGGGGCAGCGGCGCTGCGGGAACTGCTGGCCGTGTACGCCGATCTGGCGGAACCACACGTGCGAAAACAGATCGATGGCGTCCGGTCGGCTATCGCCAAGCCGGTCACGCGCCCGATGGTGACGGACGGTCCGCTGGCTTTTGCACGGGGCCAGCAAGTCGCGCTGACCTTGGACGAGGCGTCATTCGAAGGCACAGGCGTATTTCTACTGGGAGCGGTGTTGGAAGAATTTTTTGCACGTTACGTTTCCATTAACTCGTTTACCGAGACCGTGGTACGCACGGTGGATCGGGGAGAGATCAAACGATGGCCGGTCCGGATGGGACAGCGGCAGAGCTTGTAGCCTTGTGGAACGAGCTTGCCCGTGCCCCGCACAAATTCGATTTTTTTCACGCCATGCGCCGCCTGGAGTGCGCTGCCGCGGACCAGCCTCGATTGGGCGAAAGTGCGCGGGCCAAAGATGATCCGGTCCGTTTGAGTCAGGACCCGTCGCTGGCCTTCGCCCCGCGAACCATCCACGCCCTGATCCGCGGGCCCGATGACGTTCCACCTCGACTGGAAGTGCTGTTCTTGGGCCTGTTTGGCCCCAACGGCCCGCTGCCATTCCATCTGACGGAATACGCTCGCGACCGCATCCGGCAGCATGGAGACGCGACGTTCGCTCGTTTCGCGGATATCTTTCACCATCGCCTGTTATCGCTGTTTTACCGAGCCTGGGCCAATGCCCAGCCGACGGTCAATCTGGACCGGCCGGACGCGGATCGGTTTGCCAACAGCGTCGGCGCGCTCATCGGTTTGGCCAGTCCGGCGATCCAAGACCGCGACACGGTGGACGACCATGCCAAACTACACTACTCCGGTTTGATGTCAGCCGGACCGCGGCATCCCGGCGGGTTGCAGGCTATCCTGGAAGATTTTTTCGGCCTGCCGGTGCGGCTGGATGAATTCGTCGGTCGGTGGACGGAGATCCCGGCCGAATGCCGCTGCTTGCTGGGGTCAGAAGCCAGTCGGCCGACGCTGGGCAGGAACTCGTCCATCGGCTCGCACGTTTGGGACTGTCAACAAACCTTTCGCATCGTGATCGGACCCGCCGCCTGGCCGGACTACCGGCGGCTGCTGCCCGGCGGAGAGAGCCTGGTCAAGTTGGTCGACTTGGTCCGCAACTACCTGAACGACGAACTGATCTGGGAATTGCAACTGATCTTACTGAGAGAACAGACCCCGCCGGTGCGTCTGGGAACGGAGGGCCATCTGGGCTTGAACTCGTGGATCGAGCCGGATGGCTTGGTCCGCGACGCGGACGATTTCTGGTATCACCCGCAATTGGAACAAGACATGCAACAGACCCCGTGGCTGGCTCGCGATCTAGCCGAACTGCACGATGACGCGATGGAAACTCCTGTCCGGGTACCTACGCCTATCACTACGGAGAATTAATTCATGCCCGATATCCCCCGCACTTCGTTGTTCGGCAAGCTGAACCCGATCGCCTACAAGGCCATCGAGGGGGCGACTGTCTTCTGCAAAATGCGAGGCAACCCGTATGTGGAACTGGTCCACTGGTTCCACCAGTTGTTACAACTGCCCGATTCCGACTTGCATCGCATCGTCAAGCACTTTGGCCTCGACCTCAGCCGATTGGCGCGGGATCTGACCGAATCGCTGGATCGGTTGCCGCGCGGATCGACCTCGATCTCCGACCTCTCCTCCCATATCGAGGATGCGGTCGAACGCGGGTGGGTGTACGGTACGCTGCTGTTTCAGGACAGCCAGGTGCGCACCGGCTATCTGCTGGTGGGAATGCTCAAGACCCGCAACCTGGCCCTAGCATTGACCGGTATCTCCAAAGAATTCCAAAAGGTCCCTGCGGATGAACTCGCCGAACGTTTCCGAAAGATCGTTGACGGCTCGCCCGAGGACCAACTGGCTGCGGCGGACGGTTCACAGTTGGCAGACGCGGCGCCGGGCGAGGCAAGCGGGGCACTGCCACCGGCCCCGATGGGCAAGCAGGAGGCCCTGCGGCGGTTCACCGTGGATCTGACCGAACGGGCGCGCAAGGGCGAAATCGATCCGATCGTCGGCCGCGACGAAGAGATCCGACAAATCGTCGATATTCTCATGCGCCGCCGTCAGAACAACCCGATTCTCACGGGCGAAGCCGGGGTGGGGAAAACCGCGGTCGTCGAAGGCTTTGCACTCCGCATCGCCGCTGGCGACGTGCCGCCCCCGTTGAAAGACGTCTCGCTTTTGACCCTGGATATCGGATTGTTGCAGGCCGGGGCGAGCATGAAAGGGGAATTCGAACAACGGCTGCGCCAGGTGATCGACGAGGTCCAGGCGTCGGAGAAGCCGATCATTCTGTTCGTCGATGAAGCGCACACGCTGATCGGCGCAGGCGGCGCGGCCGGCACGGGCGACGCGGCCAACCTGCTCAAGCCGGCCTTGGCCCGCGGTACGTTGCGGACCATTGCTGCCACAACGTGGGCCGAATACAAAAAGCACATCGAAAAAGATCCGGCGCTTACCCGCCGCTTCCAGGTCGTGCAGGTCGGTGAACCCAGCGAAGAAAAAGCCATCCTGATGATGCGCCGTATGGCCTCGGTGATGGAGCAACATCATCAGGTCCAAGTGCTGGATGAGGCCATCGAAGCCGCCGTGCGGCTTTCGCATCGGTACATCCCGGCCCGTCAACTGCCTGATAAATCGGTCAGCCTGTTGGATACCGCCTGCGCACGGGTCGCCATCAGCCAACATGCGGTACCGGCCGAAGTGGACGACTGCCGCCGGCGGATCGAGGCTTTGGAGACAGAATTGGAGATCATCCAACGCGAAACGGTGGTCGGGGTCGAAACGGCCGCACGGAGAGCCGCCGCCGAAGCAAAATTGGCCGAGCAGCGCGAGCAGTTGCAGCAGTTGGACGCCCGCTGGACCAGCGAGCGCGAATTGGTGGAAAAAGTGCTCGATCTCCGTGCCCAATTGCGAGGGGATCTGGGTAAGGTCGAAGGCACCGCCAGCACACTGGAAGAAGCCGCCGATGCCGCGGCCGCGACGACACCCGTGCAAACGGCCGACAGCGATGACAGCGCCGGCGGCGATCGTGAGAAACTGTCCGCCGAACAGCGTGCAACGCTGCTCGCAGAACTCAAAGATTGGCAACGTGAATTGCACGAACTGCAAGGCGAAACTCCCTTGATCTTGCCGACGGTCGACGAGCAGGCGGTGGCCTCGGTGGTGCAGGACTGGACCGGCATCCCCGTCGGCCGGATGGTCAAGAACGAGATCGAGACGGTCTTGAAACTGGCCGATCTGCTGAACGAACGGATCATCGGCCAACGGCACGCCCTGGAGCAGGTCGCGCGACGTATCCAGACCTCGCGCGCCGCGCTGGACAACCCCCAAAAACCCATCGGCGTGTTCATGCTGGCCGGTCCGTCGGGAGTGGGGAAGACCGAAACGGCGTTGGCGCTGGCCGAAGCGCTGTACGGCGGCGAGCAGAACGTGATCACGATCAACATGAGCGAATTTCAGGAAGCGCACACGGTCAGCACGCTCAAAGGCGCGCCACCCGGCTACGTGGGCTACGGCGAAGGCGGGATTTTGACCGAAGCCGTACGCCGCCGGCCTTACAGCGTCGTGCTGTTGGACGAGGTCGAAAAGGCCCATTCGGACGTGCATGAAATTTTCTTCCAAGTGTTCGACAAAGGATGGATGGAGGACGGCGAGGGTCGCCTTATCGACTTCAAGAATACCCTGATCCTGCTGACCACCAACGTCGGCACCGACCTGATCGCCAACATGTGCCAGGATCCGGAACTGATGCCCGATCCCGAGGGATTGAACAAGGCCCTGCGGCAGCCGCTGCTGAAGGTCTTCCCGCCGGCGTTGCTCGGCCGGCTGGTGGTCATCCCGTATTATCCGCTGAGCGACGAGATGATCGGTAGCATCGCCCGATTGCAGTTGCGACGCATCGAAAAGCGCATCCGGCAGAATCATGAGATCCCCTTCACCTACGATGACGACGTGGTCAAGCTGATCGCCAGCCGCTGTACCGAACTGGAAAGCGGCGGCCGGATGATCGACGCCATCCTGACCAACACCGTGCTGCCCGCGATCAGCCGCGAGCTGCTCAACCGCATGATGGCCGGTTCGACTCCGAGACGGGTGCAAATATCCGTCGACGGCGGCGAATTCGCCTACTGCTTCGATTAGGCTTCTGCTTGTTCCAGGAGTAATTCCCATGGCTGACACGAAGGTCACGTTCAAGAAAGACCTGCTGATCGTCGAGAACAGCGATTTGATCCGTGCGGCTCGGACGCCGGCCGCCAAGCAACTGCTGCACATCTCGCCGCTGTGTGTGGCCACCGAGATCAATCTTTCCGGCGTCCGGACGGATACGGCCTTGGAAATCAAATTGGTCAAGGCGGCACGAGACAAAACGGATGCGATCCAGAAGGCGTCAAAAGCATCTCCCGCGGGCACTTCCGAGGACTCAAACTGCTGGTCGCCTTCCAAGGCGGGCAAAAGGCAGCCTTTGCCGAAGCGTACGAAGACACCGCAAAAGATTTCGACAAGCTGGGCGATGCAGCGCAGTCCGCGGCGCGTGATGAGAAGAATCAACGTGAGGACGCGCTACGAGCGCTGCGGGATGCGGTGACGTCATTCCAAGAGTATCTACAAACAGAGAAGAAGGACGAGCAACCCAAGAATTGGGTGAAGTACGTCATTCAACAAGCCCGCACGCTTCAAAGCCAATTGCAGGGCTGGGCAAATCAATTGCAGCAGTATCGCACGGTCAAAACCATGAAGGATATCCAGGCCCAGGATTTGAACAAAGCAGGCAGCGAAATGGTCCGCGTTGCCAAAAAAATGTAGCGATCCTGGCTCAGAAATGATGGACCATGTGAGGAGTCCTTCGGATTGAATGCTGCAACTTTTGACCGTCTCGGTTTTGCGCTAGCCTTGGCGTGCCTGGTCCTGCTCGTCTTTTTACCGCTGTGGTTGATCTATCTCTACCAACTCGACAGCGTTCAGGTGGTGGATCGGCCGTCCAGCGAAATCGCAGTGGGGATCGCGGTGGTCCTGCGAGCCACCATACGGAGGTGGCTGCGAGCCGGTTCGCGAAATCTGTTGCGTACCACCTTGGGGACGTATTCCAGAGCCTCCGCCCGA
>REEF01000975.1 GCA_007695205.1 Planctomycetaceae bacterium | reverse complement strand
CGTCGGATCATCCTGAGTTTGTCGGCTCGCTCATTCCGACCGCCCCTGTTTTGGCCAGTCGGGCTCCCGACTCGCCCTCGTTCAGGTTGATAGTCGCCGATTGAGCGAACACCAACGCTTGGCAAAAGCCAAACCGCACCACCGGGGTGCTGTGCATGTCACTGCAAAAGTGCTTTGTTCCTCAGTTTCCACCTCAGTTTCCACCTCAGTTTCCACCTCAGTTTCCACCTCAGTTTCCACTTCCCGCTGAACCAAAACACCCCTCAGAAGCACTTGTTTCAGCCGGAAGTTGAGCTTAAACTCAACTCGACAATTTCATCGCTCCGTTTCGAGTTGCCACGGCGCAATGACCCTCTCGCTCAAACAATTCAGCGACCGACTTGATGCCAGCGGCGTCCTTTCGCGGGCTGGCGTGCAAGCGCTGCTCGAAACTTTGCCAACCGAGCGGCGGCCGAACGATGGCCAGCAGCTTGCCCGCCTGTTGGTCAAGCAGAAGCAGCTGACCGCGTATCAGGCGCAGGAGATTTACGCTGGTAAAGGCCAGTCGCTGACGCTCGGCAACTACGTAATCCTCGATAAGCTTGGTCAAGGGGGCATGGGCATGGTGCTCAAGGCCGAGCACCGGCGAATGGAACGCGTCGTGGCGCTGAAGGTGCTTTCACCCGCGGTGACCAAGACGCCCGAAGCGCTGGCTCGCTTTCAACGCGAAGTAAAAGCGGCCGCCAAGCTCGAGCATCCTCATATCGTGATCGCCCACGACGCCGACGAGGCCGGCGGCACGCATTTCCTGGTGATGCAATACGTGGAGGGGACCGACTTGTCGGTCCTCGTGCGGGAGAAAGGTCCGCGCTCGGTCGAGCAGGCGGTCTCGTGCGTTTTGCAGGCGGCGCGCGGCCTGGAGTACGCCCACGCGCGCGGCGTCGTGCATCGCGACATCAAACCGGCCAACCTGCTGCTCGACCGCGACGGCAACGTGAAAGTCCTTGACATGGGCCTGGCCCGGCTGGAATCGGCCGGGGCGGATCAGCATCAATTGACCGGCACCGGCCAGATCATGGGGACCATTGATTACATGCCCCCCGAGCAAGCGTTAGATACCAAGCACGCCGACGCGCGGGCCGATATCTATGCGCTGGGCGTGACGCTCTGGTTCCTGCTGACCGGCCGCAACGTTTACGGCGGCGATTCGGTGATGGCAAAACTGCTGGCGCATCGCGAGTCGCCGATCCCGTCGCTTGCGTCCGCGTGCCCCGCTGCGTCGCCAAAGCTGGAAAAAGTCTTCGCTCGCATGGTGGCTAAGAAACCGGAAGATCGTTACCAGAGCATGTGCGAAGTGATCGCCGATTTGCAGCCGTGCCAAGGGGGTGCAACAACCGCGCCATCGGTCGCTACAGCGCCGGGAGACGAAAGCCGCTTAAACGCTTTTCTCGGCGGCCTGGAGCGATCCGCTGGGCAACGCGTGGCGACGAAAGCAGTCACGAAGAAACAAGCCGCTCCCGCAACGGGCTTCGACCCAACGGTGACGCTCCAGTCTGCGCAGGTCGGCACCGATCCGGAAACGCAGCATTCAATGGTAAGCCCTCTGGCCGCTGCACCGGCCAAACGTCGCCGGCCGAAATCGGTGTGGTGGCAGATACGGCGGGTTCGGCTCGCGAAGGGGGCCGGGGCGCTGCTGTTGCTGGTGCTGTCCGCGGCAATCGTATTCTTTGTGCAGACCAGCGAAGGAACAATTCGCGTCGAGATCAATGACCCCAGTATCGAAGTCGCGATCCAGGGAACAGAGATCTTGCTCAGGCAGGCCGACCAAGGGAAGGACGTCAAGCTATCCCCCGGCGACAAGACGCTGATCGTGCAGCGAGGGGATTTCACCTTCGAGACCGATAAGCTGATCTTGAAAAAGGGAGAAACAATCACCGTCCGTGTAGAACTACTGGAGGGTAAGGTGGAAGTGAAGCAGAGGGATGCGGTCCTTGGTCAGGCCCAACTGCCGCTGCCCCCTGTCGCCAAAGCCCCCTTTGACACCGCTCAAGCCAAAGCTCATCAAGAGGCTTGGGCCAAGCATTTCGGAGTCGAACGGGTCAAGCCGAACAGCTTGGGTATGCAGATGATTCTCATCCCACCAGGTGAATTCCTGATGGGTAGCTCCGACGAGGACGTCACGCTGGCCTTGAAGATCGCGGAAGAAACCAATTTGGACCAAGGTGGCGTACAACGCATTCAAGACGAACGTCCGCAACATTTAGTGCGGATCACGAAGCCGTTTCGCCTGGGGATGCACGAAGTCACCATCGGCCAATTTGGGAAGTTCATCGAGCAGTCGGGCTACAAGACGCAGGCCGAAGAATTTGGCGGCAATTCCGATGTTACCAAGGCGGATGATCCCCGCCTCAACCCGGCCAACATGAAGCTCAACTGGTACACACCTGGCCAAGAAGTCGGCGAGAACTCGCCCGTGACGCAAGTGAGCTGGAACGATGCCGTGGCGTTTTGCAATTGGTTGAGTGAGCAGGAAAAGTTTACGCCCAGTTATGTGCGCGATGGCGCTAGTTGGGAATTGGTGGCGCAGCCGCAAGGTTATCGCCTGCCGACGGAAGCGGAGTGGGAATACGCCTGCCGGGCGGGAACCACGACGCAGTTTTGGTTTGGCGACGACTGGAAAGAACACGACAAGTTCGGCTGGTCAAATAAGAATGCTGGTGGCCGCCCTCGGGCAGCGGGGCTGTTGCCAGCCAACCCGTTTGGGTTGCACGACATGCACGGAAATGTATGGGAATGGTGTCACGACTGGTACGACGGCCAGTGGTATGCGCGATCTCTGATCGACGATCCCAAGGGACCTCTGAGGGCCTCGCTCCGGGCGGCTCGGGGCGGCAGTTGGAGCAGCACGCCCGCGTATGGCCGGTCGTCGTCCCGGGACAACGGCCACACCCCGGCGTACCGCCACAACCGTGGTTTCCGTATGGCCTTCTAGTTCGGCAGGAGCTCCAGCCAAGCAAGCAAGCCGGTAGCGGAGCCAGGCGGCGCAGTCCGTAGCGAAGGTCCGAAGGGCGTCGCGGAGCAGCCCGTAGGCACCGTAGCGGAGGACGGAGCAGTCTGGCGGAGCGGTGTACAAACGTTGTAGAAATAGTGGACAAATATTCATTTCTTTCCGATTCTTCCAAATCCCAGCGCGCGGGGAGCTGACCTGCGAAGAGGAACTGAACAAGTTCTTGCGTTCCCATCGCGTGTTGAGTGTGGATCGCCGCTGGGTGGACCAAGGCGAAAATTCGTATTGGGCGTTGTGCATTGATTTTCTGGAAACGCCATCTGCTCCCTCGGGTGGTAACGGCCGCTCGTTCGGCGGCAAGAACAAGATCGATTATCGCGTAGCCTTGTCGCCCGAAGATTTCGCCGTGTTTGCCAAACTGCGCGACCTGCGTAAAGACCTGGCCCAACAAGAAGCGGTGCCGGTCTATACCGTTTTCACTAACGAACAACTGGCCCAGATGGTGCAAACCCGCGCCACCACGCGGGCGGCGTTGGAAAAGATCACAGGCGTGGGGGATGCGCGCTTGGAAAAATATGGCGAACGGTTTTTGGCAACGCTCAACAACACCTGGACGGGCAGTCATGAAGCGAGCGGGCCGACTGTTTGAATCGATCTTGGATCGCGACAATCTCCGTTTGGCGTTTTACAAATCGCTGCGCGGAAAACGTGATCGCCCGGACGCTCGGTAGTTCGGCTCCGAATTGGATGACAACCTCTCGCGTTTAGCGGCGGAAATGAAAAGTGAAACGATTCCGCTGGGCGCAGCTCGCCAGTTCACCGTTCTCGATCCCAAGGAACGATTGATTACCGCCCCCTGTTTCCGGGAGCGCGTACTGCATCACGCCGTCATCAACGTTTGCGAGCCGGTCTTTGAACGCTGGTTAATTTTCGACACCTATGCCTGCCGACGAGGCAAGGGACGAGTGGCCGCCGTGTGCCGCGCCGCCGACTTTTCGCGGCGTTACGCATTCTTTTTGAAAATGGACATTCGCAAGTATTTCAACAGCATCAGTCATGAAGTGCTGCGAATGAAGCTTCGTCGCTTGTTCAAGGACCAGCGGTTGCTGCGGCTGTTCGATGCGATCATCGCCTGTAATCCAGCGGCGAGTGAAGTTGGACGCGGTCTGCCGATTGGGAGTCTAACGTCACAGCACTTCGCCAACTTTTATTTGGGCTGGTTGGATCGGTTCGTCACAGAGCAACTGCGAGCGACCGGCTACGTGCGGTATATGGACGATATGCTGATTTGGCGAGATTCGGCCCGCGAATTGAAAGCATCGCTGGCCGCAATTACGTCGTGGGTGCCGCAAGAATTGCGATTAACGTTGAAGCCGACGCCGTACATCAACCGCACGTGGCTGGGCGTGGACTTTCTTGGCTGCCGCATCTTCCGTCGCCATGTGACACTGAGTCGCCGCAGTCGCCGGCGCTTCAAGCAACGGATCGGGGCGATTGAAAACGATTTCGCCTGCGGCAAAAACACGGAAGCGGAAATGCAAAGACGCGTCGATGCGGTGGTTGCCTTTTCACGGGCGGCGGATGCACGCAGTTGGCGCTTTCGTTCCGCCGTGTTAAAAGAGTCATGGTGAGTGGCCAAGGGCCTCGAACCGGGTGAATCGGGGCGGCAGTTGGAACAACACGCCCGCGAATAGCCGGTCGTCGTACCGGAACAACAACAACACCCCGGCGAACCGCAACAACAACCGTGGTTTCCGAATGGCCCTCTAGCTCCGCGAGCAGGGTGGATGCCCAGCTCGACCGAACCGGCCACGATCCCGTCCCGTCGGCATTTTTTGCGACTGCCGGTGGGCAAATTGTTTCCGCCGCCGCGCGGTGCTGGTAGCGAAGTGCGAACGCTCCGCGCGGCGATTTTGATTCGGAGCGAACTTAAATCCGACTGCGACAACTTGCGGCGGCACTTTTTCGAGCCGCCGGGTTGCCAGCCCGACGGCATCAACTGACCAAATTGTCAAAGAGCGATTCGCGGACTTCGTCGTGTCCGCTACCTGAAGATCGAAAACGAAATCCTGCGGTCGAAGCTGCCGGCCCGAGTGCCGGTGACGAAGGTCAAGAAGGCTTCGCACCGGTCACCGAACACCAATACCTTCGTCGAGCGATTCGTCCAGACGCTAAAGCAGGAATGTCTGGACTATTTCATCGTGTTTGGCGAGCAGCACATGGACTGTATCCTGTCGGAGATGAACGCCCATTATCACGAGGAACGTCCGCACCAGGCGAAGGACAACGACCCGCTGATGGCGGCCGCGCCGCCGGCCAAGCGGAAGCTGATAGGAAATTTGATTTCCTGAACCGTTTCCCAATCTAGCAGAGAAACTGCTTGAGTCAAGCGATTGGAGTGTTGAAAGGCGCGCCGCCTTTCAACACTCCAATCCACGGTCCTTGCTGGAGGCGGCGAGCGGATTGGAGGCCTGTTCGAGGGCAGGTGGCAGGTTGCTGCAGGCAAAATCGGGGTGGAGCTGACAACTTGCGCGCAGGTTCCCCCTGCCGACCCAAGTCGGGGATGATTAGAAGCTCGCCAGGAAGGTGTCGATGTCGACGTAGGTCAGTTCTCGAGACTCGTCGGCTTCAGCTGCTGCATCGAGCGAGTTGCCTGTGTAGGCGGCGTCCTGTTCGAGCGCCAATTCATGCACATCGGGTGGCCCTCGTGGAGACCGAGACGCCCACAGGCCACAGTGCTTCAATATCGCTTCGATCACGTCTGTTTGTGGCGGTTCGATGAACGACACGACCTTCATCTGGCCGCCACACTCGTTTGAAAAAAGGGGTCGGGTACCAATTGCCGGAACGGCCCGAAGGGTGCTGCGCACAATTGGTACCCGACCCCTTTTTTAAACCCATAGACCCGCTTGATCAGCATCGCCCAGGTTTGGCTACTGCGCTGCGATGTGGCCTGTTCAGCGGGTGGCTCGGCCGGAGCTTCGGCGGATGCCACCGCAGCCGCCTGCTTCCGCATGCCACGCGACTTATTCGAGTACCAACCGTAATAACGGATCAGGTGCGAACCCTTGGGCGGAATATGTTGCGTGAACTCGGCCAGAAAATCGAGTGGCTCGAGGATCTGAAAGTTGCGTGGCACTCCCGCCCGCATTCCGTCTCCTTTCGGATCGGGAAAGGCCCGGCAAGCCTGCTTCTCGGACTGATAGATGACTTGTCCCGTGTCGCTGGGTGCAACAAAGGGGTCAGGTACCAATTGCCGGAACGGCCCGAAGGGTGCTGCGCACAATTGGTACCTGACCCCTTTGTTGCACCTGAATGGGCAGCGCGTCATGTACTGGATCAGACGCCCGATGCCTGCCGCGTCACCCGCAGGCAGGAACACCGACTGATCGACACTGAAACCGCTGTGCGGCCAACTCCGCATGTTTGCGACGACTTCCGGTTCGATCTTCTCCTCCGCCAGGTACAGCTCGAAGACCGCGTCCTGCCAGGCGACCAGCAGTCGCTCCAGGTCGAACTCGGGCAGTTCCAGAAACTCGCCCTCGGCTGTCCACGCGCCGCAGGTGATCAGCACATGCAGGTGCGGATGCCAGTGCAAGAGTTGGCCATGCGTCTGAATCGCCCCGATCATGCCGGGTACGACATCGTCGCGTCCCAGCAACCGGCGGACTTCCTCCTTCAGACAGGTCCAGGCACAGGATGAGAGTTTACCTAGCAGCCCACGATCGAACCGTGTGTGGACTCGCAGACGTTTGGGGATGGTCAGCACGACTTGCCGATGAGCGACCGGCGAGCAGACATCTTCGGCAACATGCAGCGAGGTCAACAAGGTGCGTTTCTGGTGGCACGAGGGACAAGTGCAGCGTTGCTTGCAGGAGAAGGCGACGAACATCTCGTGTTTGCAATCGGGGCAGCGAACTCGGGCGAAGCCTTCCTGCAGATCACCGCACTTCAGGAAAGCCGCCACCGACTGCTCGACGATCGGCCGCCAATAGCCGTACTTCTCCCGATAACGCTCGTCGTAGACCTGCCGGAAGGAGTCAAACTGCTCATCGAGCAACCGCCACAGGTCCGACGCTTGAGGATCGCGTGGGCGGTAAAGCGGTCGGGGCTCGACGCAGGCGGTGACCATGGCAGGGACCGAGTGAGTGAACAGGCCTAGGTGCTTTCCGATGACGAAAACGAGCAAGCAATCTCCGCAGACAACCGCGACACTCCGCCAGTCGATATTAAAGCATCTCCAAACGCTGAAGATCCTTCTGAGTGAAGAGGAACTCGACGAGATCATTCGGGAATCGACCAAGCAGAACCACTCATCATGGCAACTGCTCGAGCGCATCCTCGCCGCACCAGCGGCTGCCGCGATCGAACGATCCATCGAGCGTCGCGTTCGTCTTGCCAAGTTCCCCAGTTCAGCGTGTTTAGAATCGTTCGACTGGTCGTTCAAT
>REEF01000914.1 GCA_007695205.1 Planctomycetaceae bacterium | reverse complement strand
CGAAGATTTGCTGACGTAGTGCCGTCTTGCGACAAGTCGCCACACACGCCAGCTCAATGTTAAGCACCCGGCCTGGAGTTTCTTGTCAATCAAGGTAGCCTTGTAGGGGTGACGCGGGCGGGGGCGGGAGTCGTTTTCGGGGAACGACCTACCATATGGAAACGAGCTTGCCCGAAAACAACTCCCGACCCCTTCCGCTGATTCCACCAAGAAATACCTGGCCGGGTGCTTATTTCGTATCTGTGCGTTGAAGAACGGAGTTCCGATGAAACGAGAAAACAAGCCATTGCGCGTGATTTCCAGTATGGCGCCGATCCGGATCGCCGACCTGGGTGGCTGGACGGACACCTGGTTCGCCAAATTCGGACGTGTGTTGAACATCGCCGTCTACCCGATGGCCCAGGTGCAGATGCGCGTCTATCGCGGTCATGTCGATCGACCGCCATTAACCATTTATGCCGAAAATTACGGCGAGCGATACACGTTGGATAGTGTCGGTGGGACCTACGATCGCCACCCATTGCTGGAGGCCGCCATCGATTTCATGGGAACGCCTCCCGATCTGGCCTTGGAGATCGATATTTTCAGCGAGGCGCCCGCCGGGGCTTCGACGGGCACCAGCGCGGCGGTCAGCGTCGCGTTGATCGGCGCGTTGGATCTGCTGAGTCCCGGACGTTTGACGCCGCACGAAGTGGCTCGAGCCGCGCACCGGATTGAAACCGAACGTCTGCACCAACAATGCGGTGTCCAGGACCAATTGGCCTCGGCCTTCGGTGGCATCAACTTCATCGATATTGTCAACTATCCGAACGCGATCGTCAGCCCGCTGCGGTTGCCCGAGCCGATCGCTTGGGAACTGGAATCGCGGCTCTCGCTGGTCTTCCTGGGCCAATCGCACAGTTCGTCGAAGGTTCACGAACGAGTGATCGCGGACCTACAAGACGCAGGTCCCGACGCCAAACAGCTCCGCCCGCTCCGACGTACCCCATTGCGAGCTCGAGATGCGCTGTACGCCGGCGATTTTGTGGCACTGGGACGCGCCATGATCGACAACACCGAAGCGCAACAAGGCCTGCATCCGGAACTGGTCAGTGCGTCACACGCTGCGGTGATCGAGGTGGCGAAGCGGTTTGATGCCTTGGGCTGGAAAGTCAATGGCGCCGGTGGTGATGGCGGGTCGGTGACGATCCTGGGCAGCCCCCAATCCGCGGCGAACCGAGAAATGTTGCGCGCCATCGCCGCCGAAGTGCCAGGCACCCAAAGCATCCCGATCCATCTGAGCCCTCAAGGCCTTCGCGTCTGGGATTCGCCCACGAACTCGCATGCCGATCCCGCCTTGAATGACCAGCAGAACAGCACCGTCTGGGCCAATCCGTTGTATCCGTCCTGGGGCTAGGCTTTCCGGGTATCGTGAGGAAAGAGGGCTTCCTTCGTTGATCGAGTGAATTCGGGAAGAACAGAATCGATGACATCAAGCGCCAGAACAAGAAAGTCCGGCGGATCGACGTTCGCCGGAACCATCCCGGAATTGGAACCGGGCGACCGGCTGTCGCGCGACGAATTCGAGCGGCGATACGAGGCGATGCCGCGTCTGAAGAAAGCGGAACTGATCGAAGGAGTTGTCTACATGCCATCGCCCGTTCGCTTCCGCCGTCACGGTGGCCCGCATGCCAGCATCATCACTTGGCTGGGCAACTATCTGGCCGATACGCCCGGTGTCGAAGTGGCCGATAACACTTCCGTCCGGTTGGACTTGAACAACGAACCGCAACCGGATGCCGCATTGTTTATCGCCCCGGAGTGTGGCGGCCAAGTTCGGATCAGTTCGGACGACTACCTTGAATCTGCCCCGGAACTTGTTGCCGAAGTGGCGTCCAGCAGCGTCAGCTACGATCTGAACGTGAAGCGGGCCGTGTACTGCCGCAACGGCGTGCGGGAATACTTGGTGTGGAGGGTCCGCGACCAGCAGATCGACTGGTTCGTGCTTCGCGGAGGCGGCTATCAACTGCTGGAACCACACAGTGATGGCATCCTGCGCAGCCCATTCTTTCCCAGTCTGTGGCTCGATCCGTCGGCCTTCCTTCGAGGCGATTTGGCCGCCGCTCTTCACGTGCTGGACCAAGGCCTGGCCACCGCCGAACACGCCGCCTTCGTGCAACGCCTGGACCAAGCCCAGCGGCTCGACAAGCCGATCGAGTAAAAGGGAACTGTTGTTGCCGCGCCCGCCGTTGATCTCGGGCTGGCGGGCCGTTCCCTTGTCGACGGGCGCAATGTGGAGCGGAGTGGCACTCGGGGCCTTCTGCACGCCAACGCCAGCCGCGGTCGCCGCGCCGGTCGCCGAGGCCGAATTCTCGCCTGCGGACGCGTCGCACATCGCCGTGCTCGACCAGATCGATGGCTCCGGCGATCCGCTGTCTTTCCCCCAAAATTCCGGTATTCTGGACATCCCCTCCGCCGACGATGCCATCTACTGGGACGTCAGCAACGACGGGTTCCTCTCGCCGCTCGATGCGCTGCTGGTTATCAACGAATTGCACCGACTGGTGCCCTCCCAGGACGACGTCCAAGTGCAAGTCGAAACGTTATTCGGATACACGTTCGTGGTCGTCCACGCGCCGCTGCCCATCGGGGTTTCGATCAGCGATTACGGAGAGATCGGTCAGCAAGACGCCCCCTTCTTCGTCAATGTGACCGCGCAAAGGCCCTCGGAAGACCACTGGTCCCACGGCGTCCCTCGGACCTCGTGGACGTACCTTTACGGACTGGGCGAACTGGAGCCCGGTGATTACGTCTTCCATTTGAGCATCAACGGCTGGCTGCGACGCAGCGAGACGTTTTCCATCGCCGATACCCAGCGGCCACAGGCGTCGCTGAGCGTCTCGGATGTCACGGCTCCAACCCAGTGGCACCAGTTTACGGTCACCTACACGGATGACCATGCCGTCCAGCTCACCAGCCTGGACGATGATGATATCGTGGTGACAGGGCCCAACGGCTATCGCGAAAAGGCCATGTTGGTCAGCATCGACGCCAATACCGATAACCGCGTATGCACGGTGACCTATCAGATCCCAGCGCCGGCGGCCAGTCACGACGGGTCGGGCAACTGGAACTGGTTGGACAACGGCGAATACGAGGTGTGGCTGGAAGGCGATCAGGTTTGGGATACCAGTCAGAACGCGGCCGAAGCGGCCCACTTGGGGACATTCTGGGTCGATGTGCTCCAGTGGACCCCGTACGTCCCGTCCGGGGCGGATGTCCGGATCGTCTCCGGAATTCGCTCCACGAACGCTCGCGTCGAATTGACCTTTGCCGACACGGGATATCGCGTGGCTGATTGGGGGCGTGTCGTACGGCAGGGGAATTCCTTTGTCGTTGCAGCGAACGTCGAACGCGATGTTACCGGAATCCACGTGCAAATGCTGACACACGATTCCCACACCTATCGGCTCGGAGCGTTGGAGCCGGGGGACTATTCGTTCCGCTTCCTGGTCCACGGCCAGTTGGTCCAACATGTACGGTTCACGCAGGTCGACAACCCGTGGTCTCGAACGCTGCAGAGAAACCTGATCCCGATGCTGCCGTTCGGCCCCGCATTGCGATGCGAATTGCCGGCCAGACCGTTCGTGGAATCCGTTTGGATCGCCGATGACAACGCGGATGCGGGGCCACTGCCCGCGCTGCCCGCGCCGGCGAATTCCGGCCAGGGGCTCTTGGAGATGCTGGCCCAAGACGTCGCCCAAGACGTCGCCAAGCAGCGCGACAGCGGCGAACCGCTGCCCGAAGACGCCTTGTTCCGCCTGTGGGACGAGCTGTGGAATCTGCCGCTGTGAGGCCAAACACTAACAAAGCACTTGTGGGGCAAGCGAATTGCGGGCAAGGGAATAAGGCGAGGCAAGGGAATAAGGCGATCGTCAATTCACTTGCCCTTGCTGTGGCCGGTCTCTGACCGAGCCACCCCGCCGACCGAAGGTCTCCAATATCGCGGGAGACCTTCGGTCGGCGGTTTCGACGTTCGGTCGGCGGTTTCGGCGCTCTTCGGATACTCTCGCCGAGCGCGGTAGATTAATTCCTGCGAATTGCTTAAGGCGATCGGTAATTCCCTTGCCCCGCAATTCCCTTGCCCCACGAAACATCCGCTCTTCCCCGCGTTGCTCGCGGCGTTTTCGCATTGCTATCGCTCAAGAGGGCGTTGGGTCTGTACCGATGATAACGATAATGCCGCTTATCCGGCTTGTTTCCCGTTAATCTGCGCAGAATACGGAATCCTGATGTGCGTCTGACGCGTGTCTCCAGCCTGGCGCTCGTGATCTTGCTTCAGGGCGCCGTCGCGCGCGGCCAGGAGGGCCTTTGGTTCCGGATCACGGACGATCCGGGGTGGGAATCGGTCGTGGACCAGGCGGATTCGGAAGACGAGGATTGGCTGAGCGTGCATCCCACCTCGTTCCAGCCGATGCCGCCACCGCAGATCCAGTTTGCTCGGCCGGCGGACACGCCAGCTCCGGCGGCGGCCCGGGAATTGTCCGAGTCGCTGTTCGGCGGTTCGCTGATCGGGCCCAGCTTGATCGAGCGAGACCGGCGCAGCTATCCGGTGGGGATCGCCAGCGATTGGATCGGCGGCCCGGAAGCGCGTGGCCGAGGCACGACCGACGGCGGCGATCTGATAGCCAAATCACACCGCGCGTTAAGCGCGGCCTCCCAGCACCGCAACCCGATCATCACCGATACCCGGATCCGCAGCAGCCGCATCGGGCGGCAGCCGGGTTCGGGATCGTACTGGGTCCCCGCGCGCATCGACCTGGACACAACGCTCAGCAAGATCGATTCGCGGTTGCTTCGCGACGTGCTGACGATCAGCGGCCCGTATGCCGTCGGTTACGGTCCCGGTTTCTCGCACGTCGATTTCCAGTTGTGGGACGCCCCGCGTTTCGAGGACGGCCCGCAGTTGCACGGTTCGACCAGCTTCGACTACAAGACCAACGGCCAGCAATGGTACGGCCGGCAGATGCTGTGGGGCGGCGCCGCCGACTGGGGCTTCCGCGCCGGCTACGGGCATCGGACCGGCAACGACTACACGACGGGCGGCGGACTGCAGATCCCGTCCAGCTACAACTCGCGCGACGTCGATTTGGCGCTGGGCAAAGACCTGTCGTGCGACAGCCGCATCGAGTTCCACGGTTTACGTTTGGACCAAACCAATGTCGAATTGCCCGGCCAGGCGTTCGATATCGATTGGCTGAAGACGGATGGCTACGAGGCAAAATACGTCCTGGAAGACCAACCCGCCTTCGACCGGCTGGACATCAACGTCTGGTACAACCGCACCCGCCTGGACGGCAGCGCCCAACGGCCGGGCAAACGCCAGCAGTTCCCCTTCTACGAGTTCCTTGACTTCATCGGCAATACGGATGTCCGATCGGTATCGACCGGTTACTCGGCCGTGGCCGCTTGGGGCGACGCCGACGACGCACAGCTGCGGATTGGTACGGACCTCCGTTACTTGAGGCAGCAATTGAACGAAATCACCAGCAGCGACGAGTTCGACTGGGCCGACGCCAATTCGCCGATCCCCGACTCGGACCTGGTGAATCCGGGGTTGTTTGTCGATTGCCGGCTTGCGGTTGGCGAGCGTTGGACGCTGGGCGCCGGGGCGCGCGTGGACTACGCCGGGGCCACCGTGTTGGAAGATCTCGCCAATCTGCAGTCGCTGACGCCGGCCGAGTTGCCGTTGGATTCCATTCTGGGCACGGATCGGTTCGAGCAGCACTTTTTCCTGTGGGCGGCCTTCCTGACATCCGAATACGAGATCAACGCCTGCTGGACCGCCGACGCAGCCGTGGGCTATGCCGAGCGTCCGCCGTCGCTGACCGAATTGTATGCGGCCCAGCCGTTCATGTTCGTGCTGCAGAACGGTCTGAACACGGTCACCGGCGACCCGCGATTGGCTCGCGAGCGGCTGGGGCAGATCGATCTGGGCCTGCGTTATGACAACGGCTACACGCGCGGCCGGATCGGCGGCTTTCATGCTTGGGCCTGGGACTACATCACGTTCGAAAACACGGGCACCGTCCCGGGACCTCCTGCCGGCCAGATCGAGCAGGTGCAACTGCGGTACGTGAACACGGCCCTGGCGACCTTCATGGGCGCCGAAGCGTACGGCGAATGCGACGTGACGGATTGGTTGACACCGTTTGCGACGTTAAGCTACGTGCGGGGCCAAGACGAAACTCGCAACGGCGATTTCGCTACCAGGCGGGCCACGGCCGTCAGTCCCTCGGAACGTGTCGACGGTCTACCTCGCGGTTATTTCAACGGTCTTCCGAGCCCCGGTGAAGCGAAGGAGCCGTTGCCGAGCATTTATCCGCTGGTCAGCCGCGTCGGCGTGCGACTGCATCCGACCGAGGATGCGTCCCGCTGGAGCGTCGAGCTGGCGGCCCGCATGGTCGCTCGGCAAACCCGCGTGGCGGCCAGTCTGCTGGAATCGCCCACGCCCGGCTTCACGGTTTGGGACGTCCGTGGCTACTGGCGGCCCAGACCGAATCTATTGTTGATTGCGGGCATCGAGAACTTCACCGACCGCCAATACCGCGAACACCTCGACTTCCGCTCGCCCAACGGCATCCAAGTCTTCCAGCCAGGGATCAACTTCTACACGGGTTGCGAGTTGAGCTATTAGGCAAAGCGGCAGAAGCTCTGCAAGTAGGATGGGCAAGCGAATTGCGGGCAAGGGAATTGCAGGTGAATGAATTCTTGGCAAGTGAATTGCCTGCCCCGTTCGGCGCGGGTCTCCGACCCCGCCGAAACCGCCGACCGCAGGTCTCCCTGCGCCCGTCTTGTTAGGGCCTCTCGGCGTGCCCGTTCGGCGCGGGTCTCCGACCCCGCTGAAACCGCCGACCGAAGGTCTCCCTGCGCCCGAGTTGTTAGGGCCTCTCGGGATGGGCCTTCCTTTCGGTCGTCCGGCTGCTGCAAGACCACGAATGACACGAATCGGGAAATCCCGCGCGCCCAGCAAAGATCCGCTGCCTCTTTTCATCCGCTGTCAAATACGGGTTCGACAGCGGATTGAAAGAGGCAGCGAATAGGTTCGGATTCTCGGGCAAGCGAATTGCGGGCAAGCGAATGCTCGACGATCGCATCGCATGCTCACCGTTTGTTGCACATCAGCGAAACATCCAACGCCAAGCCATCCAGCAGTTCTTCCCAATCCCCCAGCAACTCGTCCACCACGTGGCCCGGCATCTCCGAGGCCGGGTTTTCCTCTCCTCCAACTCCAGCACCCCAAGCCGCGTCTCGGAGAGCCGCGTCCACGTGGTCCGGCATCTCCGAGGCCGAGTTCTTCACGTGGCCCGGCATCTCCGAGGCCGGGGTCTTCACGTTCTCCCCCCACTCGCCCTCGGCCTCCCAACCCTCGCCGGCCCATCCGTCGCCCGTCGCC
>REEF01001064.1 GCA_007695205.1 Planctomycetaceae bacterium | reverse complement strand
TAAAGTTTGGTTTTACGTCGGGAACGGGAGATGCTACCGCCTACCACGAAATCCGCAATTTGCAGGTTCGCAGTTCCGAGGCGATTCCTGAGCCGGGGGCGTTAACGCTGGCGCTGGGAGGCGGTCTGATGATGGCGGGCGCATGGTGGCGACGACGCGTGCGTGCAAGTCGCCGGTCATCTGATGGGACACGGACGGCTTAGCGCGAAGCGATCTGCGATTTCTTCCCCTGGTATCGAGCATGGTGGAACCGTCAAGCCTGACGTAAAGAATAAGAGCTTTGATGAACGACGCGAACCACAATCCAGCGCTGGAAGACATCGACGAAGTTGCTTTCGCTCGTGGTTCCCATCTGGTCGTCTTCTTCGTCGACTGGTGGTGCACCCGTCCGTGGTTGGCATTGATCGTCGCTTTGCCGGGCATGCTGCTGGCCGGCGTTCTGTCGATGCTCGTGGTGTTGGGCGGTTCCATCTCGGTAGACACGTTGGGGGAACGATACCAGGCTGCGGGGACGGCTGCTTTGCAGCGAGGCGACGCCGAGGCAGCTTACGTCTACTACCGGCGACTGGCGATGATCTGGGGCGTCGATCCCTCCGTTCGCTATGGGCTGGCGATCACAGCCGACCTGCAAGGCGACCTGGACCGAGCTCGATCGCTGATGCAAGGCCTGGCACCTGACAACGCAACAGGCTACAGCGAAGCGCACTTGTGGTTGGCCAAGGATCTGCTCAGCCGGCCTGGAGACCTGACTCCCGAGATCGCTTCGGTGATCAAGCATCACCTGCAGCAAGTCCTGGGGCAACCAACGACAAACCAGGAGGCCGTGCGGTTGATGGGCGTGCTGTTGTGGTCGCAAGGCGACCCGGCGCAAGCTTTGCCCTACCTGGAGCAAACTGCGGCCGAATCCCCCGAATGGAACCTGCCCGTGGCTGTCCTGCACCGGATGCGACGCGATCCGTTGGCGGCACGTCGCGCGGCCGAGCGAGCTGCCAGGCACTACGAGCAAGCCGTACAAGCGCAGCCCGGGCAATGGGATCTTCGTTTGCGTTGGGCACAAAGCGAAATGCTGCTGCAGGACTATTCCAAAGCCGCCAGAATCCTGCGCGGCGGGCTCGATTCGCCCGACCCCCAACGATTCCATGACGCCTTGGTCGACGTGTATCTGGACTGGTATGCCGCGACAAACGCCGATTCACCCAAGGGGGTATCCAGACGACTGGAGTTGCTGAACCGGGCGTTAGAACACGGCACGCAACATCCTCGGCTGCTGACGGTCTTCGCTGAATTGAGCCGCCAGGAGGGCGAGCAGGGCAAGATGTCGCAGCGGGCGATCCGCGAAGCACTGGCGGACGGCACCGCTCCAGCCACCGTCCATTTGATTCTGGGCACCCAAGCCTTGGAGCAGGGCGATCTGGAACGCTGCCAAATGCACCTGGAATTGGCGGCCCAACAGGCACCCAGCATGCCCATCGTGCTGAATAACCTGGCCTGGGTTCTGGCCCATCGCGAGAATCCGGAACTGGATCGAGCGCGAGCGTTGGCTCAGCGAGCGACCGACCTTGTTTCTCGCCCCGAATTCTACTATACCTTGGCGACGATCCTCGCACGACAAGGCAAGTACCTCGAAGCCATCACGCAATTCGAAACCGTATTGCGTTTGGCATCCACCCGAACCGACGTCTACCAACCGCTGGCGGAACTCTATCGGAAGCTGGGCGACTTCGAGTTGGCCGAAATGTACGATGATCGAGCCCAGTTGGCGCGGGAAAAGCAGTGAGTATCGCTTGTTTCGTGTTCCTGTTTTGTGAAGGAGATTTTCTTAATGAAGCGTTTGATTTTTAGGGCTTTATTGGTCGGTCTTATGATTTCTGGCTCCGGGTGGTCGGCTGCCAATGACGATGTGGATCAGCAGATCTTGGGAGCCTGGATGCTGGACCTGACTGATCCGGATGGCGTGCACCGCGCACCCGCAGTGGTCGTGGGCCGTCAGTACGACCGGTACATCGCGTGGTACCTGGGAAACGATCAACCGGAACCGTTCCGCGATGTGGAACTCAAAGGCGATACCCTGGTCGGTACGCTCCAGCTCAAGGAGTTCCCAACCGTCACGTTGACACTCGATGCGACGTTGACCGGCGACGATAAATGTGCCGGCACCGCGAAGTACCGTGAGGGCTCTTCGGGTGTCTCCGGTAGTTTCCGCTTCAGCGGCCAACGTGTCCCAATGTCGGCTTTCGACGAGGTCATGACATGGAAGCTTCGGTTTACGGCCCCGGATGGCAAAAAGCACGAAGCCACCGTGACGGTCGTCACCAAGGACGACAAGATGTATGCCTGGTTCAGCGGTCCCGATCACCAACTGCCCGCCCGCAGCATCACCGTGCAAGGCGATGACGTCGAGCTGACGTTGACCGCTGAAACCGAAAGGGGCCAAGCGATCGACATCAAGTTCCGAGGCGCCGTCTCGGGCGAAACGGTCAAGGGAACCGCCGAGTATCAAATCGGTGGCGAATCGGGCACCCTGCCTTTCCAAGGCCAACGCACCTCCTAACGGCGATTGCTAAGCCCAACAACGACGGAAACATCCCAGTAGGACGAGCACTTTTTGCTCGTCCTATTTTTTTTGGCCAGCAGCGATAGGTGCCACCCACCAAACAGACACCATTCACCGATCATCCAGGTATTTGGAGGTTAATAGCTGCTAGTATCTTTTTGGTGATATTTGAGTCGTGTCTATCGAAGAAGACCGGCCGTTATGAGCGATAGGTGAGAGGCATCTTTCAGAGTTTGATAGGTGGATGGCACCTTTCGTACGCACGGCCAGCAGGCGATAGGTGCCACCCACCAAACTAACAGCAGGCGATAGATGCCATCCATCAAACTAGCATCATCCACCGATAATTCATGTATTTGGAGTTTAATAGCTGCTACCATCTTTCGGTGATATTTGAGTCGTACCTATCGAAGAAGATCGGCCGTTATGAGTGATAGGTGAGTGGCATCTTTCAGAGTTTGATAGATGGGTGGCACCTTTCGCGACCGCATCTTTCGACCCGACCGATATCGACGTCGTCCTGCTCCAAGTCCTGGACGCCCAGCCTGCACCGCATCGAGGAGATGGACGCCCAGCGGCACGTGGTCCGCTTTCACAGTACGCACGGCCGCACGGTGGACTTTTGGGAAGGCAATAGGTACCACCCACCAAACCAGGAAGGCAATAGGTGCCACCGGAAGGCAATAGGTGCCACCCACCAAACCAGAAAAACCCTCCGATAGCAATAGGCTCCACCTTCCATAAGGGGTCATTGATAGATGGGTGGCACCTTTCGCCTTTCGATAGTGATAAGTGGGTGGCACCTTTCGAAGTTTGGCACCTTTCGAAGTTTGTTTCCAAAAAAAACTCCCAAACGCCTTGACAGCTTGGCTGACTAGTGTACTATGTAACTAGAACACTGTGACACACGGGCGGGTTCGAGGTGGTGTATGTTTTTTTCGATTGATCCCAACAATGGTGTGGCGATTTACGAGCAGATCGTGAGGCAGGTCACGTTCGCGGTTGCCGAAGGGACGCTCTGTCCGGGCCAGTTGTTGCCCAGTGTGCGTCAGCTTGGTCAGCAGTTGGCGATCAATCCGAACACGATCGCTCGGGCCTACCAGCAATTGCAGGCCGACCAGGTGATCGAGACGCTGCGCGGCCGAGGCTTGGCGGTTTGTGCCGGAGCGACCGGGCGGTGTCGCGAAGTACGTCGATCGTTGATCGCTGAGCGGCTACGATCTGTGTTGACCGAGGCGTTACACGGCGGGCTGAAGGCCGAGGAGATCCAAGAGATCGTCGGGCAACAACTTCACCACTTGGCGGGGTCGGTAGCGACGATCGACTCCGAGCCAGACGATGTGGCGGCAAAGGAGTAGGGGCGAGGGGTACTTTTCTTCTTCTTTCGAAGGTGACGCGGTGATGAGTCATGTCATTTCAGCGACCGGTTTGACCAAGCGTTTTCCCGGCTGCTTGGCACTGGACGAGGTGGATCTGCAGGTGCCTGCCGGTACGGTTTTCGCGTTATTGGGCGAAAATGGTGCGGGCAAGACGACGTTGATCCGAATTCTGACCGGATTTCTTCGAGCGACCTCGGGCACCAGCCAGGTACTGGGACTGGACCCGGTCCGCGACGCCTTGGCGATCCGCCGTCGCGTCGGTTACTTGTCGGATGCTCCGGCGCTGTACGACTGGATGAAGATCGGCGAGATCGGTTGGTTCGCCTCGACGTTCTACCCACCGGGGTTCCTGGACCGTTATCGGACGGCGATCCGACGTTACGAGCTGGCGAACGACTGGAAGATCCGCCGGCTGAGCAAGGGCCAGCGTGCCAAAGTGGCCTTGGCCTTGGCCTTGGCTTCGGACCCTGAACTGCTGATTCTGGACGAGCCCACGGCGGGGTTGGACCCGCTGGTGCGCCGCGAGTTTTTGGAGAGCATGGTCGACCGGGCGGCGGTGGGCAAGACCGTGCTATTGTCCAGTCATCAGATCGCCGAGGTCGAACGGGTGGCCGACCAGATCGCGTTCCTGCGGCAGGGCAAGTTCTGTTTGATCCGGTCGCTGGCCGAGCTGAAGGAATCGGTCCATCTGGTGACGGTCAGTCTGGCCGACCCGCTGATCGTCCTACCGCCGCTGGATGGTACGGCCCAGGTGCTGAGCGAACAGACATCGGGACGCCAGCGGCAGTGGGTGGTGATGGGCTGGAGCGGCGAGATGCAGGCTCAGATCCAACGACATCACGGGGTCACCAACGTGGATGCTCGCAGCGCGACGCTGGAAGAATTGTTCGCCGCGTGTGCTCGGCCTCGACCGTCGGAATTTTCCGGAGATGCAGCCAATCGTTTCGAGGAGTCCACTCCATGAACCGTCGATCTTCGCTGGGTGCCTTGTTTTGGAAAGAGACCCGTCAGATCCTGCCCTTGGTCTGGCTGCAACTGGTATTGGGCATCGTCTTGCAGTTGCTGATCATGCTGAACCGGCACAGTCCCTTCACGCCTCAGCTTCTCGTGATCATGGTGATGCCCAGTTTGTTTGCGTTGGGCGTCGGCGCGATCTTGGTGGGCCAGGAGAGGGAACAGCGTACCCTGGACTGGCTCCGCTGGATGCCTGTCGCCCCACGCGACATCTTGCGGATGAAGCTGGTCGTCGGTTTGGTCAGCCTGGTCGTCGTCTGGTGTTTGAACTTGTTGATCATGGTCGTGTTCGTCTTGCCACAGCAATCTTGGCGAGGGATGACCGCCATGGATTCGCTGGGCTTCTTCGACACGGGCTGGGAATACCATTGGCCTCTGCAGAGTCTGTTTCTCTTGGCCGCCGGATTCGCCACGGCGTGGTTGTTTCGATCATCGTTGGTGTCTGTATTGGCGCTGATACCGCTGGCGTCGTTGCACACTCTGCTGATCCTCATGATCCTTGGCCTATTGGAGAGGACCACCAGCGATGGGTTGCAACGTATCCATTGGGCGCCTTGGATTATCGGTGGGACGATGGTCGCGTTCACCCTGGTATTGGTCGTTATCGGTTGGCGTGTTGGGCTGCAGCGATTGGGAGCAGAGGCCCATGGCCAACCGCAGCGTGCTTGGCGATTATTCCTAAGGAACCCTTGGGACGATACCCCGGTCTGGACCGGTCCAGCTCACTCGGTCGGCTCGATGCTGGTTTGGCAGTTCCTTCGCCAGCATCGCACGCCGTTGCTGGGGATCGCCGCCATGATGGCAGGAGCCTTGGTTCTGATCGCCGCAGGCGGTCCTGTCGCCGCCGCTCGCGGCTATGGCACATTTATGGCGGCCACGTCCTTGATCTTACTGGTCACCTCGTGGCTGGGCGTGCTGGCGTTCCAGGGCGACGCGTTGCACGAGCGGATTCGGTTTCTGGCCGAACGCGGCGTTTCGCCGGGGAAAGTGTGGGCCACGCGTCATGTGGTGCCGCTCAGTCTGTTGACCGTCGTGTTGGTGGCGGTGCTCGCCTTGTTGGGGCGAACCTCCGGGTCCCTGGATGTGGCGCCGAACTTTAGTTCCTCGCCGCCGGTTGTGCTGATGATGGTGTTCGTCCTCTTTTTCACCTATGGGATCTCGCAATTCGTGGGGCAGATTTTTCGCAGCGCGACCATCGCTGCGATCGCGGCTCCGGTCGTCGCTTGGACCCTTCTGTTTTACAGCGTGTTTCTGTTCACTCAAGTTCGTGCCCCTTATTGGCTGCTGGCCATCTTTGTATTCATGCCCTGGTTGGCAACTTGGATCATGATGAGACGCTGGATGGACGGCCGACTGGGTTGGGGGTTCTGGGGGACGCATACCAGTCTGTTGGCTGTTGGAATGTTGTTACCGTTAGGCCCGGCCGTGATGGTCATCGTTTCCCAACCGACGATGCCCGCCGAAGTGCGACGGCAACTGACGTTGGAAGCGGAACGCTACCGGAGCGAATATGGTACTTGGGCGTTCTCCGAGCCGCAGGAGCTGGTGCCGTGGACGCGAGATCCGGATTCCGACGAGCCGCTGCCCGAGAATCGGCTGATCGAAGGCCAGATCATCCGCGAGCGGTGGAGAAACCTATTGGGGAGCGAGCTGGAGCCGCTCGCGATGCCCGCCAGTCGGCGGCCGGTACGTTTCACACCCCAATGGCCGCGGTTCTTGTTCGGGGAAGCCACCTTGGCTCGTCAAGCGCTGGCGCGAGATGCGGACAGTGAATTACAACTCCAGCGATATCGGGAAACGATGGATTTGATCGATACGCTGATCGACCGTTTGCGCCGCAGTTGGCGGCTGTTCGAGCAGGATGGTGCCGATCTGATCGAGATCTGGTTGGTGCGTGAACTGATGCATCCGGAGGCTCGGCAGCATCTGGGTGATGAACTATACGAGCGACTGGTTCGTTCCCTGGGCGATGATGCAGGGCGTAACGCGGCTCGGCGACGCGCGCTGGTGATGAGCTGGGCGCGGTACCGCAATAGCCTGCGCACCAGATCGCCGGCCAACCAGTTGGGCGGCTATTGGTGGATCGGCGAGGGCGGATCAGGCGTGTACGCGGTCAGCCCATACAGCCGTCGTCGAGCGGCCGATTATCTCGTGTGGCTTATGCTGCAGCGTTTGGAGAAGCACGAAGGCTGGAACCGAGAAGCGCGGATCCGAGAATTGGCAAAGTACTGGGACGTCCCGGAAATGGTGTATGGGGTCGGGTTGGGCGGCGAATTCCTGCGAGCCGATGACGTGCATCGATTCGCGATGCCCGTGGAAGGCAGGTGGAGCCGCGCCCCCGGAAGTCAATGGCACGCGGGTTGGGAACGATTGGCTGAGGAGTTGGCGGATGGGAAGGGGTCGGGAGTCGTTTTCGGGCAACGACCAACCACATGGAACACGCTTTCTCCGAAAACGACTCCCGACCCCTTGCGCTGGAGTTCACGAT
>REEF01000224.1 GCA_007695205.1 Planctomycetaceae bacterium | reverse complement strand
GGTGCGGTCAGTTCGGTGAACGCCGATGCGATTATCGGCGGAGGAACATCCGCCTCGATTCGCGGTGCCAACAGCGTCACCGCGAGTGTCGATGCGGTGACGCGCGCCCGGATCGACGCGGGCGCGGTTGTCGAGGTGGCCGACACGGTCACGATCGATGCGATCTCGGAAAGCCAGGCCAGTGCCAGCACCACGGGCATTGGAGGCGGGTTGTTGGATATTAGCGTGAGTAACCCACAGGCGATCGTCACCAGCCTGACGGAGGCCGCCGCACTCGGAGCGATCACGGCCAACACGGTCCGCGTCAATGCCACCGGCAATGACGATCACACCACGGCGGGTGCCGAAACGTTCCAAATTGGAGTCGTAGCGGTTGGGGTGGCGAATGTGGTCGCCTCCACTTCGCCGGTGGTGCGCGCCCTGGGCGGCGGTTCGATCACGGCAGCCAACAACATCCAGTTCGGTGCCGTCTCCAACGCCGACGCCGACGCGGCCAATAATGCCACTACGATCGGCGGTGTCGCAGTCGATGTGCTCACGGCTCGTGTCACACTCGACCCCGATGTCAGCGTTGACATCCTGCCGGGGACTCGGCTGGAAGCCGGCGGCACGATCACCCTCGACGCGAAGCACGGCGAGACGCCCCAGGAATACTCCGACGGCACCTTCGTCGCCGCCACCGCCGTCAATGTCAACACCAACACCGTCACGCTCGACAAGAACCATGGGCTCGGTGACGGCGACACGGTCATCTACGACGCGCCGGACTCGGAGACTGCCATCGGCGGCCTCGAGTCGGGCCGCCGACTGGGCGTGCTGCCGGTGACCGACGCAAGTTTCCGGCTCGGAGCGCTGGTTCGATCCGCGACGGTTGACCCGGAACGCGACCAGATCGGCTTCGCGGGTCCGCACAACCTGCTCGATGGCGACAGGGTGATCTACGAGCAGGCTGCCGGCCAGGCGATCATCGGCGGCTTGGTCCATGGCAAGACCTACGAAGTGGTAGACATCGACGGCCGCTCGCTGAAGCTGATCGATCCCGACAATCGCCCCGCCGCGCCAAAGGACTTCAGCGGCAGCAACATCGCCGACAACACGATCACGCTAAACAATCACGGCTTCGCGAACCTGCAGGCCGTCACCTACCGGGCACCCCAGGCGATTCAGTTCACAACCCGCTCGGTCGACGTCAAAGGGGACGCGGCGACAGGAGAGGAAGACCCCTACGAAGCGCTGAATAACGATCGCATCTACATCCCCGGCCATGGGTTCACCAATGGGCAGGAGGTCATTTACCGCGCCGAACCGACCAGCGAGCCGATCCAGGGGCTCACCAACGGCACGCACTACTTCGTGATCGTTCGATCCACCAATGAAATTCAATTGGCCGCCACGTACGACCAGGCAGTGGGAAACAGCAGCGACCCGGAAAATCCCATTCCCGTCCAGCCGATTTCCCTTACCGCCGCGGAAAACAGCGAGAACATCACGCTCTCGCTGCGCAGGGTCACCGACCAGGCGATTGGTGGACTCGAGTATGGCCGGACCTACTACGTCCAGTTCGTCGATGCGAACAAGTTCCAATTGCTGGACAAGAAGGGCGACCCAACTTTGATCACGCTGGATCCTTTCGTTCCCGGCTCGAACACTGTGCGGCTTGCGGGTGGAAGGATCGGTACCGAGGGAATCGACATTACCGCGACCGGCACGGGCAGCCACCGGCTGGTGCTGGACATCACTTCGGCCGGCACCGGCACTCAGAAATTCCAAGGCATCGGCGGTGCGCGGGCACTGGTCGGCGCCCCGGTGGGTGACGGTGTGGCGACCGCCTCGGCCACGGGCGGCGGCGGCGGCATCATCAAGGTAAGCAACGCCAACACCAAGGCGATTTCCAGGCCCACCGTGAAGATCAACATCGGCAAGGCCGGCCAGGCAAAGGTTGTGATAGCGTCCGAGGACATCAATATCTCGAGCCGGGCGGTCGCCAATGCCTCGTCGTCGGCAGCCAACAGCGGCGGCGGTCTCGTGTCGGTGGGCTTCACAAACGCGAGCCTGGAAGTCAACAGCGTGGGGACCGTTACGGTCGCCGCCGCCGATCTGATCGCGGAGAGAGATCTTGAGATCCAAGCCGCCACCGGCATTCATGCCACGGTGCTGGCCGAGGGCACTGGCGGCGGGCTGGTCAGTGTTGCCGATGCAAAAACCAAGACCGATCTCGATTACACGTCCCGGGTCGACATTGGCGCCGCTGTGCTGCTCGTGGCCGAGCGGAACGTGAACGTCAAGTCGCTCAGCCAGGTCGACGCGGCGGCCTTGGCCGCCGCGGATTCGAAGGGGCTTGGCGCGGGCGCCCGAGCCGAAGCGCCGATCGAGATCGGCGAAGACGGGAAGCTGGCGGAAACGGTCGTGGTGTTCGCCGGCGGGTCGGCCGTCCGCGGGGGTGATGTCGCGATCGAAGCGGTCGTCGAGAAGCTCAAGCTGTACTCGTTCGCCGACGCCGAAGCCGGCGGGTTCGCGGCTGCCACCAATGCCAAGGCACTTTTGGATGTGTTCAACGTCGCGGAAGTGCGCCTGCTGGACGGCTCGACCGTGGCCGGCCGCGTGGTCAACGTGCTGGCCGATCATGAAAATGTCCAGATGCTCTCGGCTGCCTCGTCCGTAGCCAATGTGGCCTTCGGTTCGGCCAACGCCGAGGCGCATGGCGAGTACCAGAGCCTGGCCCGGGTCGACGCGCGGGATGGTTCGCATCTGGCCGCCAACACCCTGAACATCGACGCCAGCCAGCAGATCGACCGTTACTTTCGCGCCGCCCACGCCAAAGTGAATGGTATCGGCGGTTCGAGCGGAGAGCGGACCGGTGAGATTGCCGCCGATCGCCGTATTGCCATGAATGCTGACGTGTCGCTGCGTTCGGGCACTACCGGATCTCCGGAACTGTTGGTCGACGCCGACGGTGAGATCGTGAAGGCGGTCGGCGTGACGGTCAATGGCGGCAAGACAGAAGGCCAATCGGTGGCCGGTGCGACGGAGATATCCGTGGACAACATCAGCAACAATCTCGACGCGGGTGTGGCCAACTTCACCGTGAACACCCTGTCGACGGACGGCATCCTGGATAATGACGCCAAGCAAGATCTGCCCAAGGGCGAGATCACCGGTTCCACGGGCTCGGTCAGCGGCGCCAGCGCGTATACCAAGGTGGAAATCGAGAGCCAATACGCGGCCCCGTTGGTGATCAACGACATCAGCGTCGTCAATCCCAACGCCAAACCGCGAGTGAACCTCCGCGCCGAAACCTATTCGCTAGGATTTGACATCAGCAATCAGATTCCCGCCGGCAGCGAGGTGCGCGTCCGGCAGACGGCCGCCACTGGCGACGTGGTAATCGCCGGTACGATTGATAATCCCATCGGCTCGACCGATATTTACAGCGGCAAGGGAAAGATCATCACTGGCAGTGCGGGCCTCGTACGTTCAGGCGAGCTTTCCCTGGATGCCTATGACGGAATCGGTGCGGCAGACGAGTTCTTGACGGCCGAACTGATCCGCACCGTGTGGGGGCCGGGCTGGGTCGACGCCGTCGCGGGAGATGAAAATCGAAAATCCGACATCTTGTTGCACTTGGCGGGGCGCGTCCGCGACGCCAATATCACTCCGGAGTTCGTCAGCCGCCAGATATCGGCAAGCGGCAACGTGGAAATTTCCATCGAAACGGTGCTTCAGCAACTCGTTCCGGATGGTCAAGTGCAAGTCGGTGTCGATGTGAAGGTGGGCGATGAACCGCCCGTTACCTACGGAACTCGCTACGCCACCAACCCAGCTGGAAGCCTGATCGACCGCGATCAACGCGTCTTCCCGAAACTCAGCGAGTCCACCGCGATCGACGCCAACTTCCGCTTCGACAGCATTGTCGCCGACAACATCACCGTCCTGGCCACCTCGCGGGCGGCAAGTGACAAGAAGGTCTCGATCTTCGCCCGCACCGATGTGCGGCATGAGCAATCGGGTGGCGATATCGAGGTGCGGACCAACGGGGACATCACGATCATCGAACGCGGCGATCTGCCGATCGACGCGATCACTTCGAGCGCGGGGAATGTCTATCTGGAGGCAGTCGGCCCCGAGGCTAGCATCTTCGAGGTCCATGCCGACGACCCCGACACCGCGTATGTGCAGGGGAACAGCATCACCCTGATCGCCCGGGGAGAAATCGGACGCATCGACAACTTCCTGGAAATCGACTCGTCGGTCCAGGCCCCCGGCGCCGTCACTTCGCGGTCCGGGCAAGGCAACTACTTGCGCGAGGTCGCGGGGAATTTGAACCTCGCCGAGGTGGCATCCGACTATCACAACGTGATTTTGTTTGCCATGGACGGGTCGATCCTGGAATGGGGCAGCGATGCCCGGGCCGACATTCAAGGGTCCCGAATCGAGCTTTACGCCCCGCGGGGAGCGATCGGCAGCGCGGCCAACCCGATCGAGATCTACGGTGGCGGTGTCGGGCATCGGCAAAATGCGCTGCAGATCACTACGGCTGTGCCGCGCGACGGCCATCTTTACGCAGCCGCCAAGAGCGACATTTTCCTGGAACAAATCAACGCCGCGATGCGGGTCCTGAAGGTCGAGTCGGACGAGGGGGATGTCGGCCTGGGGGTGCTCGACACCGTGTTGCTGGGTAACGCCTTTCGGGGCCCGTACGGCGAAGATCTGGTGATCAGTGGCGGAAGCTCTCTGCTGGGTGAACTGGTGGTCGGCGGCCGCATCGCAGCCGGTGGCTCGGTCACGCTCCGCGCCGGCGACGACTTCCATCTGCCTGCCGGAGCGACGATCGAAGCCGGCGGCGACGTAACGATTTTGGCCGACGTCTCGCCCGTGGATCCCGATCCCAATGCGGGGGCGACCATCAATCTGTTCGGCCACATCAAGGCCCAAAGCGTGACCATCGCCGGGGGCGTCGATATCGACTTCTTTAATCTGGCCAACACCAGTGGCATCGAGGCCGAAACGATCTTCCTTTATGGCGAACTGCCGACGTTACCCGACACGACGACAAAGTTCGGCGACGATCGCTTCTTTATCCGAGCCGTCCGCGAGGGGAGCACGATGGCGGTCAATGGTGGCTCGGGAGCCGATCGCTACTACGTCTCCAGCGACGCCTCGAAGCAGCTCTTCAGTACCCAGGGCTTCTATGACGACGACGTGAACGCCATCGGGCGGCTCAGCGGCACGCTCGAACACATCCAGGGGACGCTGGTATTTAACACCGGACTGGGTGGCAACCAGGGGACGCGTGACGCCATTTTCCTAAGCGCCGCTGGCGCGTCCGCCGATCTCGAAGGCACGCTCGCGAATTCGACGATTACCGGCCTGGGCATGGGGGCAGAAGGCCGCGTCGAGTTCACGACCATTCAAGGCAGTTCCGTGCTCGTCCGCCTGGGCGCGGGTGACGATACGTTCCAGGTCAAGGATCTTGCCTCGCCCTATGGGCTGCGCGTGTACGGCGGCGGTGGCGACGGCAACAGGATCATTGTCGACGATTCGGGCGACACGAACGCCAACATTGGCACGCTGGTGGGCAACCGCGTCAGCGGTCTGGACATGGCCGGTGCGATTGTCTTCGACAACGCGGCGTTCATCGACATTTTCCTCGGAGCCCAGGACGACACGTTCTACATCCCTGCGACCCAAGAGGGACAAGTCGTCACGCTCGACATGGGCGGCGGTTTCGATACCGCCTATGTCGGCACGACTCAGGGCCGGGAGACCTCGGGCAGCCTGAGCGGGATTCTCGGCACCCTGATGCTGGCCGGCGAGGCACCCGAGGCGGGCAACCGCCTGTTCATCAATGACCATGACACCACGGTGGGCCGCACGTTCACCATCGACAACGAGATCACCGGCAGCGTGCCGATCGTGGATGCCCTGCAGACGGCGATCACCCGACCCTGGCCGGTCGACACCACAACGATCTCCGTCGATGGCTTGGCGCCGATCATGTACCGCCGTTTCGAATCGGTGGTGCTGGGCGCCGGTTCCGGCAATGACCGCGTCCATCTGCACAGCACGCATCGCGAGTTCGATCCGCTGGGGGGTAAGGCTTCCACGTTCGTGATCAACGCCGGTCCGGGCGACGATCAGATTTACCTCGGACGCCCCGTGCCTGGCGCGCCGGGCACGTTCACGCTGGACAGCTTTTTGCTCGACACAGGGCTGCCCACGTTTGACAGCCCCCGCGGCATCCCGGTCTTCATCAACGGGCAGGCGGGGACCGACTCCGTTCATTACCTGGACAACGCCACGGACGAAAAGACGCTGGTGTCGTTGCTGGACGCGCGATTCGACGAAATATTCCCGAGCGATCCGCCGACGGTGCCCGCCACGGCCGCGCCCGAGCAGGTCGAGCTGTTTACGGAACTCCTGGGGCGAGACCCGCTCGACGCGACCTACTTCTCGGCGATCATCGGCCGGGTGGGCCAGGTGCGACCGATGAACATCCGCGAACTGGACACCGAAGCGTTTGCCATCTCGATGGGCTCCGCGGACGACGTGATCACCTTGGCTTCCGGCAGCTACGATCGGGCCTTGACGTTCAACCTGGGCGCCGGCGACGACACCTTCGTCGTGCAAAACGGCGTGGACATGCAGGGCCACTCGCTGACCGTCAATGGCGAGGAAGGGAACGACCTGGTGCTGGTCGATTTCGCCACCGCGACCCGCCTCAGCGAAGGGGCGATTGGCGACACGCTGCTTCAGGTTTTGGGCGGCGAGGTAGATCCGACATTTTTGAAATTCGATCGTGGCCATCTCTTTGTCGAAACGCGCCAGTCGGCAGGTGTCTGGCAATTCCGCATGGTGGACGCGGCTGGTGAGCCGATCACGATCGCCGAGGCCGACGGCGACGGGCGTACCAGTAATTGGCAGACGATGGATGACCTGAAGCCGGTGGTCGATACCAAACGGGGTGTGGTGCTGCGGTTTGGCGACGAGTCGGCGTACTACCAAGAAGGCTCGCTGGCCGCGGGTACGGCGGCGATGATCGTCGTGGGCGCCCCGCAGAATGCGATCCCGCTGACATTCAACGGCGGCCTGCACGACCTGGACACCGGCGATGGCGACACGCTGCGCATCGCGGGCGACGGCGAGGCGTCCGGCGCCGTTTACCGCCCCAGCGGTACCATCCCCGGCGCGGGCGAGGTGACGCTGGCCGGCAACGTCTTCGCGTTCACGGGGGTCGAACCGCTGCTGGTGCATGGCTTGCCCGACCTGCAGATGATCACGCCGGACGATGTGGCCGCACACTTGGAAACCGGCAGCGTCCAGGTGGCCAGTCTCGAGATCCCGGTGTTAACCCTGCACACGCTGCTGATCGACGGCGTCATCAGTTGGAAGCAGGAGGTGAAGCTGGTTGTCGATCCGGTGGCGGATACGCGGGAGTTCGGCCGGGC
>REEF01000515.1 GCA_007695205.1 Planctomycetaceae bacterium | reverse complement strand
CAAACAACTACACAGGAGACCAAGACATGCAGAACATGCCATGCACGAAAATGAGTGTGCCAAGATTTGCTGTCAGGAACCAGAAGATCGCCAAAACCTTCAGTATCGCCGCGTTAACGGTGCTGATGTCCCTCGCCGCAAGCGCGGAGCAGAATGGAGGTGAAACCATGACCTATCGTCATTTCGAGGTGGAGGACGCCGACGGACGAGTGGCTCGCATGATGCCGGTTGCCACGACGCAAACCCCGCTGTGGGCGCGGGAAGTGCGTCAGAGCCCCTTTGACTGGAGGACGCAATCGGCTGGCAGGAACCCGGTTTTCCTGCCCATCATCCCGTTTGTGCTGCCTCCGCCGGAAGGGTCTGGCGAACCCTTCTACGGGCACAATCATCAACCCGATATCACGTGGCTACCCAACGGGGACTTGATGGCCATTTGGTATTCGACTCGAGGCGAGTCTGGGCTGGAATTGACGGTCTTGGCATCTCGTTTTCGTGCCGGGGCCGGGGAATGGGACCCATCCAGCGAGTTCTTTAAAGCCCCGGAACGGAACATGCACGGTTCGGCGCTGTTTCACGATGGGGCCGGTACGCTTTATCACTTCAATGGCATGGGGCCGCGTGATGTCAAGGGCTGGCGGAGTCTGGCCCTTCTCTTGCGAACCAGCCGCGACAACGGTGTCTCATGGACTCCGCCCCGCACGATCTCCTCGGGCGATAGGTACCAACACCGTCATCAGGTCATTGGCGGCGTCCGCCAGATGCGGGGAGGGACACTGGTCATGCTGTGCGACCTCTACGCAGGTCAAAGCGGCGGGACGGCCGTCCATGTCAGCCAGGATAGCGGCAAAACGTTCGCTGATCCTGGTGGCGATATCCTCGGCGTTCACGCCGGCTTGGTGGAACTGAAAGACGGCCGCTGGATGGCCTTCGGCCGCGGAAACAATATCGACGGCAAAATGCCGAAAAGCATTTCCAACGATCATGGGCAAACTTGGACCTATTCCCCCACTGAGTTTCCCGTGATTCGTGGTGGGCAACGCTTGGTGCTGATGCGTTTGAACGAGGGGCCGATTGTGTTGTTCTCCTTCACGTCGCGTCGGGAAGAACCCGAATCCGGTGACATGAATTTCATGGACTCGAAGGGTAATGCGTTTATCGGGCATGGGTTGTTTGCATCTCTTTCCTACGATGAGGGACAGACTTGGCCGGTGCGCAAGTTGATCACACCCGGCGAAGGCGACTGGGACGGCGGCGCTCATCACCGACGGTTCACCGCCACCCCCACTCGCGCCGAGCCCGCCGGATACCTGGCGGCCACACAGTCGCCGGACGACATGATTCACTTGATATCGAGTCGATTACATTATCGCTTCAACCTGGCCTGGCTGGAAAAGGCGGCGGACCCGGTCGAATGAGACGGCGGATACGACATTTGTGCACACCTATAAGGATTATCATGGCCAATACGGAGACGAAACATATGTCTACGCACAACATTATCCACTTTTCCTGCGATGGCGACGGGCGTTATGCTCATTATCCAGGGCATGCGCATCCAAGCGCATTCCGCGGTCGGGGCCGCCGCGGCCCAAATGATCGCCTACTGCCCCTCACACCCGAAGACCCCATCCTTAATCGCGACCGACTCCCCGTCGATAATCTCGCCCGCTCTCAGACGGAACAAGGACAACGAAAGGAGTTTAGATGAGCACACCATCCACAATCAACCGCCGGGACTTTTTGAAAACCGCCGGCACCTTGGCGCTGGCCGCCGCTGTGCTGGCGCCGTTCGCCATTGGACAGGAGCCCAGAGCGCTCCCCAAGCCGAACATCATCCTGATCTACGCCGACGATCTCGGCTGGTCCGATGTAGGCTATCAGAGCGAGGGGCTTTTCTTGACGCCGCAGATCGACCAACTGGGACGTGAGGGCGTGGTTTTCTCGAACGGCTATGCCGCTGCGCCCAACTGCGGCCCCAGCCGGGCAAGTATCCTCTCGGGAGGATACACACCTCGCCACGGTCTCTTTTCCCAGGGCCGCGGAGGAATATGGGGTCCCCATAACCTAATGCGCCTGGTGCAAGTGAAGAGCCAAAACCATCTCGATCCGTCCATCGTCACGGTGGCCGAGGCATTGAAGGGCGCGGGCTATGCCACCGGGCATTTCGGCAAGTATCAAGTCGCTACCCCGCCCGGATCATTTCCATTAGAACAGGGCTTCGACGTTGCCTATCATGCGTTTGATGAGCCGCAGGGAAATATAAAAGGGGAAGGGGTGGCAGGTTGGGAGAGCACCAGAGACAGGAAGGGGCCACCAAACGATCCGAGTGGTGTCTTTACGCTGACTGACAAGGCGGTCGAATTCATGGCGTCCAACCGTAATCGTCCGTTCTTCGTCTACCTGGCCCACTATGCCATCCATCCAGGTGCCAGAAACGCCAGGCCGGAAAGCCGTCAGCTTGTGGCAGAACGAGCCAAAGGGGCCAATGTAAACGATGTATACATGGCCAATACGTACGATTTTGACGAAAGCATCGGAAAACTTCTGGCCAAACTGCGGGAACTCGAGCTGGAGAAGAATACGCTGGTGGTGTTCACCTCTGACAATGGCGCACACCGGCCCAATGGCCAGCCACCCCTGCGCGGGATTAAACAATCCCTTTATGAGGGAGGGATTCGCGTGCCGTTTATCGTCCGATGGCCGGGAGTGGCAAAAGCCGGTGCGACATCCGCCGTCCCTGTCACGCAGGTGGATCTTTATCCGACCTTCCTGGCCGCGGCCGGCGCGCCGGTGCCGGCCGGGACGCAACTTGACGGCTTAAGTCTGTTACCAGTCCTGGAGCAGCCCGGTAGCGGACTGGACCGGACGTCTATCTTCTGGCATTATCCGTGTTATGTGCCGTCAGTCAAAAATCCGGCGGTGCGCCTCCGCGACCCTGTTTTCGGCGTCCGCCCTGTCAGCGTCATCCGCAAAGGCGACTGGAAACTTCTCCTCTACCACGAGGAATGGCAGCTTGACGGGGGACGCGCCGCTCTCGCCACCAACAACGCGGTCGAGCTGTACAATCTCAAGGACGATATCGGCGAGCACAAGAACCTGGCGCTGGAGAACACGGCCAAGCGCGATGAGTTGCTTGACGATCTGCTGAAATGGATAGCCGACATCAAGGCGCCAATGCCCACCGAGAAGAACCCCGCCTACGATCCCAACGCCAAGCCATAAATAGAGAATTGCGAAATAGATGAAAACCATAATCGAAAGGAGCTAACATGATGAGAACGAATCTCGCAATCTGCGCGTTTCTGGCCGGAGCCGTAGCCATAGTATGTGGCGAGGAAGCGCCAGAGCCTGTGCTGGCCTTTCTCGCGCCGCCGCAGCATGTAGGGCCGCCGCTGGCCAGGCATGCCCCCACCAACCGCCGCTTCCAGGGTATCTCCAGTATGGCCGTTTCGCCGGGCGGCCGCCTCTGGGTCACTTGGTATGCGAGCGAGTTTGGCGGTGAAGACCATGGCAACTACGTCGTCCTCGCCACCAGTGGCGATAACGGCAGGATCTGGAAAGAGGTGCTCACTATAGATCCCGACGGCGATGGGGGAGTCCGCGCCTTCGATCCTGAAATCTGGATGGGCCCCGACGGTAAGCTGCGCCTCTTCTGGGCACAGGCTTTCGGAATGGATGGAGCGGTCGCCGGGGTGTGGATTATGGAGACCGCAGAGCCCGAGGCCGAAAACCCCAAGTGGGGACCGCCCGTGCGCGTCACCGACGGTATCATGATGTGCAAGCCGCTCGTGCTCTCCACCGGCGAGTGGGTGCTGCCCGTCTCGACCTGGGGTCGCGAGTTCAGTTCGAAGATGGTCGTGTCGGAGGATCGGGGCAGGACCTGGACCATCCGCGGCGCGGCGAACGTGCCAAGGGGGGATCGACAATTCGACGAACACATGTTCATCGAACGTAAGGACGGCTCGCTCTGGCTGCTTGTCCGCACGCGGTACGGCATTGGTGAAAGCATCTCCACCGATCGCGGCAGGAACTGGCCTGAAGTCACGCCCTCCGCGATTCCTCAACCCCTTAATCATGCTACACGTTTTTTCACCACGCGGCTCGCTTCCGGCAACCTCTTGCATGTTACGCACGACCCGGCGATCACCATCACTACCATGGCAGAACGCTCGCGTATAATGGCTTATGTCTCGACCGACGACGGCAAGACCTGGGGCGGGGGGCTCTTGCTTGATGATCGCCGCTTCGTCACCTATCCCGATGGCCAGCAGGCCGCCGACGGCACGATCTACATCACCTATGACCGCGAGCGCCACGGCGCAAAAGAAATTCTCTTTGCTGCCTTCCGCGAGGAAGACGCCGCAGCGGGCAAACCGGTCTCCGAGGCGGTGCGCCTGCGCCAGCTCGTCAGCAAGGCTACCTTCGTCGGCGAAGCGCCCAGGAGGCCTGTAGCGGTGAACGCCAACTCCGACGGCGTACCGCTCGTCAAGACGCCAGCGGGCGCGCTTGCCGGCGAGGGCTTTGAGTCCGCGGCCTTCGAGCTTGGTGCCTTGGTGTTCACTGATCGACGCTATACTATCGACGAGATGCCCGACGTACTGAAAGGCGCTCATTTTCTCCGCATGCCGATCTTCGGCAAGAAGACGTTGCGTTGCGTTCGCGGCGGGATGGTCTACCTGCTCACGCCCGCACCGGAGAACAACATCCACAGCCAGTCCAAGTCGCTTATAGACCAAGGCTTCGAGAAGGTGCAACTGCCCGAAACGCGACTTTTCGAAATCCGCAACCAGCGAAACTTCTGTACGCTCTATCAGAAATCTTGCGCGGAAGGCGATACCATCACCATCGACGGATGGGCTGTGCCGCTTTTCTGGCCGTAACGTGGCTTGAGCGTGTACGGGATAACGACAACACAGGAGCGCACGACATGCAGACCAACCCATGCACGAAAACGAGTGAGGTAAGAATGAGTTTAACACCCCCTGCCAGAACCAGGAAAACGAAAGGTGCTAAGATGAGCACACCATCCACAATCAATCGCCGGTGGAGAGTGAAGACCGCCGGCGCCTTGGCACTGGCCACCGCCGTGCTGGCAACGTTCGCCATTGGACAGGAAACCGGAACGCTTCGCAAGCCGAACATCCTTCTGATCTACGCCGACGATCTCGGCTGGGGCGATGTTGGCTATCAGAGCGATGGTCGCTTTTTGACGCCGAATATCGACCGGTTGGCACGGGAGGGCGTGGTGTTTTCGAACTCCTATTCTTGTGGTGCCAACTGTGCACCCAGTCGGGCCTCTATCCTTTCGGGCGGATATACCGCTCGCCACGGTCTCCTGGGCAATGGCACGGATCGCGGGCCAAAGAACCACCAGCGTTTAGTGCCCATACCCACCAAAAGGCACCTCGAAGCGTCCTTTGTGACGATGGCCGAGGCCCTGAAGGAGGCGGGCTATGCCACTGCGCATTTCGGCAAGTGGCATGTTGCTAGCCGCGACCCTGGAACACACCCATCAGGACAGGGATTCGACGTTGCGTATCATGCGTTCAGTGATTCAACGGGGGGAGGGGCTTTAAAAGGGGAGGGTGTAGCAGGTTGGGAAAGCCTCACCGACCGTAAGGGGCCACCAAACGATCCGAGTGGTGTCTATACGATGACTGACAAGGCGGTCGAATTCATGGCATCCAACCGCAATCGCCCCTTCTTCGTCTACTTGGCTCACTATGCCATCCATGCAGGCGCCAGAAACGCCAGGCCGGAAAGCCGTCAGCTTGTGGCTGAACGGGGCAAAGCCGCCAATATAAGCGATTTATACATAGCCAATACATACGACTTTGACGACAGCGTTGGCAAACTATTGGGCAAATTGCGGGAACTCGAGTTGGAGGACAATACGCTGGTCGTGTTCACGTCAGACAATGGCGCCTCTCGGGACCAGAGCCTTGACCCGGTACCCCTGAGCGGGCGCAAAGGCGCCTTTTATGAAGGGGGAATTCGTGTTCCGTTGATCGTTCGATGGCCAGGGGTGACGCAAGCGGGCGCGACGTGTTCCACGCCCGTCTCACAGGTGGATTTCTATCCGACCTTCCTGGCCGCGGCCGGCGTGCCGGTGCCGACCGGGACGCAGCTTGACGGCGTCAGTCTGCTGCCGGCTCTGAAGCAGCCCGACGGCGGCCTGAACCGGGCGTCTATTTTCTGGCATTTCCCAGGATATATAGATAATCCGAATCGCGCCCGCGACCCTGTTTTTGGCAGCCGACCGATCAGCGTCATCCGCAAAGGCGACTGGAAGCTTCACCTCCACCATGAGGAATGGGCGCTTGACGGGGGACGCGCCGCGCTCGCCACCAACAACGCGGTCGAGCTGTACAATCTCAAGGACGACATCGGAGAGCACAAGAACCTGGCGTTGGAGAACACGGCGAAGCGCGATGAACTGCTCGACGATCTGCTGAAATGGATAGCCGACATCAAGGCGCCAATACCCACCGAGAAGAACCCCGCCTACGATCCCAACGCCAAGCCATAATCGAAAGGAGCCAACATGATGAGCATAAGAAAAAGGAGAGCAATGATGATGATGAGTCTGGTGTTGTGCGGTCTTCTGGCCGCAGCGGTGTCCATGGCGCATGGCGCGGACGCGGTCGGGCAAGAACGCATGGCCATCGACCGGCAAGCCGTGGTGACCCGGCACAATATCAGGGTCACCTCGTCGTCAGACCTGCAGGTCGGCAACGGCGAGTTCGCGATTACAACCGACCTCTCCGGCCTGATCAGCTTCAGTAATAACCCGATTCTAGCCCATTGGGGGTGTCGACAAGTGGGAATCGCTGACCGCGTTCGCCGCCGGCGACCTGCTCTCTTCGACCGAACCGTCGCTGAAGAAAATCGAAACAGTTACCACCACAGAACTGAAATCATGAAAGGACCAAGATCGTGAAACAAGCATCACGTTCCCCATCCGTCAACTCCCGTATCAATCAGTCAGGAAATCGCATGAGGCTCTGGAAATCATCTTTCGGAGAGAGCCTTTTGCGCGTTTGTGTTGCCGGCGTCATGGTTTCGGCGTTGCTGGCTTTGCTTGCTGCCGGGACGGTCTCTGCGGCCGAGGTGGTGATCCACGTCTCGCCCCGGGGTGACGACGCCTGGTCGGGGACACAGGCGGAGCCGAACGCGGACAAGACCGACGGTCCGGTCGCCACGCTCGCCGGGGCGCGCGACGCCCTGCGCAAGGCCCGCGGCGGCCGGCCCCCCGCCGAGCCCGCCCGCATCGTCGTCGCCGACGGGCGCTACACCCTGACCGACCCGCTCGTCCTCGCGCCCGAGGACGGCGGGACGGCCGAGGCGCCGGTGCGTTACGAAGCCGCGCCGGGGGCGAAGCCCGTCTTCAGCGGCGGGCGGAAGATAACCGGGTTCCGGCCAGGGGAAAATGGCTTGTGGGTGGCCGATGTGCCGGGCGTGGCTGCGG
>REEF01000527.1 GCA_007695205.1 Planctomycetaceae bacterium | reverse complement strand
GTCCCAGTGACGAGCAGGCACCCGAGGAGTCGCGTCTGCGGAGCAAGAAGATTAGACCTTCGCAATGAGGTAGTCATGAATGGTTGCTGGTTGCTTCCGCTGTTCTTTCTCGCGGGGGAGGGTAGCTCCGTCTCAAGTCCCCCGATAGATGAAGAACCTGTCGCGTTGATGATAAACGTTGATCTCCGGGAGCTTCGGCTTCGTGATGCCAGGCGGCATGTTCGCAACCTGCGACTGGACATCGAGTTCACGCAACGGCGCATCGCCGACTTGCCCGTGAAGCGTAGCCACGTAGAACACACCCTGTCTCTGAATCCCCCGGACGAGTATCTCTTGGCCGAGATCACAGAAATCTTCGGTCAGCGAGAATTACGGCTTCTGGAGCGACTGGGGCACGTGCAGACGAAGCTTGAACATGCCGAGGACCGGCTGCGTCGCTTGGGCGGCCAGGTATTGCCGCCCGTGCCGCCGAACAACCACCAGGAAAACACAGAACACGAGTTACGAAAGGCTTGCACGCCATGAATTGGATTCCCCCTGTATTGTCCCCCCTGGATCCGACGATGCTCCTGCTGCTGACCTGTTGGATTCTTGCTGTGAGCTTAGCCCTCCACCGGGCCACTCGCTACTCGGCGCAGAGACGGGACTTGAGACGGCGGCACGTTGAAGTCGAGCAGGTCGAGCGTGCTGCTCGCTCAGGCTCTTTGCCACTGCGGATCAACGATGCGTTGGTGGAAAGTCTGTGTCGCCTGATCCGAGACCATCCCAGCGCGCGGGCGCTCGAGAGATTCCACGAACGAAGGATTCTGCCAGAACGGCGACCTGACAAATGGAACGACCGGGCGTTACTCGCCCTTGTGCAAATCCCCCCGCTTCTCGGTTTAATTGGAACGGTTGTGGGGATTCTGTTCGCTTTCGCAGGTTTGGCTGAGCGGGAGCAAATGACGACGCTCAAGGATCTGGCCGGACCCGTGAGTTTGGCGCTGCGGACAACTTTGTATGGCGCCATTTGCAGTGTTTTCTGTATAGCGATCCGTGCCAGCTTCCCTACAGCAGATTTGCAGAAGGAGGCCGATCGTCTGATCTTGCACACCTGGGAAATCCTGCGGGCTCTGATCTACAAGCAACCGCCAGAGAAACGTAAGGCGACGCAACCTCGGAAGCCCCAGGCCGCGACCGCCGCTGTGGTGGAGAAGAAGGAGCAAGAAAATGAGACGACCTAGGCTCGAGTCGCTGTCGAACGAGAAGATCGCCCCGGATGCCTTCGCGACCTGCATGGGAGATTTGGCGTGGAACACGATGTTTATGATCCTGGTCGTCAGCGTTTCGCTGGTTGTGCCGACACAAATCGAACTGGCCGACCTCCACTTAAATTTGGCCAAAACAAGCCGATCCGCGTCCGCCGACAACGATCATCCAGTGATTCAAGTCACAGTGGACCACGAGGGGATAGTCTCCGTCGAGGGTTCGGTGGTGGGGGGAATGGAGCAAGCAGCCGACCGGATTCCGGTTGTGCTGAGCCATCTCATTGAACAGCATGGAGAACTTGCCTATCGCGTCTGTATCATCCCCGACGGTCGAACTCCGTATACGTGGATTGTAGCGGTGCATGATGCCGTGCGATCCGTTGTGGCGGACGAACGGATCGTCCTGGTTGCCGAGCAAATGAAAGGAACCTAACCATGAGATTTCGGTATTGTTTAGCTCTGACGTTATGCCTGTTCGGCAGCCTCTATACCGGGTGGCTGGCGTTGCAGTTCTATCCACTGAGAAGTCTGGACGTGGCACGTTTCGACAGCGCCCCCCCTCCGCTGCGGAAATGCAATCGCCACAATCGTACCGTGAACTTCCGATGCGATTCATGGAACCGAGACAGCAGGATACAATCCATCTCGAACGGGACAACGTTTTGAACACGGTGCCCGCTACACCCGCATCCAAGCCCCAGCAACAAACGGCCAGCGTCGGGGATGCCGCGACGCCCAACCGTCAAGGAACTCAGGGTTTCTCGATGAAACGACTGGATCTGGTGTTCGAAACGGACTTGCCCGACGACCGTTTCTTGGACCTCATTCGTCAGAATGGCTGTGAGGTCGTTGCGTTGAAAGTACGTGATGATGTGATCCTCGACGCATTCCTGCCGGGACAGACCGAGATTCTACGTCGAGTAAGAGGGCAAAATGCGGACGACTTGGTGAACCAGTACAGGACAGAGCGTCCCCTGAATCGTCATCTCTGGATTCGGTGGCATGATGCCCAGACACCGATAGGACGCCAAGCGATACTACAATTGGAACGGTACGGCGTTTCCCCGACAGACTACTTCGTCTATATCGTATTGGGGGATCGTTTGTCACAGCAGATTCAGCGTCAGGTGATGCTGGAAGCACAGATCCAGCACATTCCACCAGACAACATCGGCTACGTCAAAATTTCTCTGTCGCTGTCCGGCAGCATCCTGGTACCGTCAGTGATCTCGATGCAACCCCACCAGGAACCGGGTGATCGAGACTCGGTGCTCACCGACACCTCGTCGTACGATACCCAACTTCCGACCACCACCGGATCAACCACGGTGCTTGATGCTGAAGTATCAGAGGGCGCCCAAAGCGTCAATCGGCAGGAAGTAAATCGACATGATTCCACCGATGTTGCTCAGCCCATTGGCGGTAATGGTACCTAATCCACCCCGGGTCTGATGGGTTCGGACGAATTATCCCCAGGAAGTTGCGCCGCAGTGCTTGTGAGACTCCTAAAGAGTAGCCAAACGGCAAGAAGTAAGATTTGGTCACATCGTTTATTTGAGAAGAGGAGAATCGGTATGCATATCATTCGAGTTTTGGTGGTATCCGGCGTGGCATTGACGATTTGCGGGTGCAGCCCAATCGATCCATCCGTTGCGGAATTCCCGCTTCGCAACGATGCGGCGCCGGCGGGACCGGCGCCCGCAGTCGCGTCTGAGCGCGGCGTCATGGCGTCGCGCATCGAAGACGACGACGTTTCATCTATTCCAAACTCATCGGGTACGGTTCCAATCGACGCGCAACATATCACTCCAACGTTGGCAAAGGAAGGCTTAAGGGATGCAATGGGGCAGTACAGTCAGGTGGTCAATGCGATCTTCAGCGTTCTTGAAGCTCGCGACGACAAAGCGACGGCCGAGCAGCCCTCATCGCCCTTGGCACCGGATGATGACGGATTCAATGGGACGGCAAAGAGCGAAGAAGGAACCACACCATGACGACCAACAGTCAGCAGATGGCACGGCCTCGGCAACTCGTCTGGATTGTTTCAAGTTGCCTGGTTATCGTCGTCGTAGTCTTGGGTTGCGAAATGAACCTATCCGGTCCCAAGACACCGGTCGAGTGCTTCATGCGTGACTCAGTATGGGGAAAAGGAAAAGTGGTCATTGTCCGAAATGCCAGCGACATGACCATCAATGCATGGCTTTATGCGCACGGACGAACAACTCGTTTCGCAATAGCACCACATGGACAGAGGGAAATCGGCTGGCTCGAAGGCTACGAGTTTGGCCAAAACTCTACAGTGATCGTCGGTGCCGAAGGCTTTGCACCCGAAACGTTCTCCTGGACGAAAGAATAGCCGTGGGGCCTCTCGGGCCACGCACTCGGTTGCAGATCCACGATTGGAGGTCAAAACCATGATTCGCAGAGTACTACTGCTCCTGGCCATCGTCCTGTTGCTTCATGCAGCTTCCAACTGGCGACGGTTTCAAGAACGCTCGCGTCCGTCGCTTCAGCCGCTGATCGACTGGACGCTACCGGAGGCCGAGCCGGCATCGGACTTCAGTGAGTTGCCATCGGGACCGGACTTCAAGTCGGCTGTCATTTCGGCATCTGAATACTGGTGGCGCTCGCCGACGGCCGATGTTGATCCTGGATCGGCCCTCGAGATGCGATTGGACGCCTCGGAAATCGAGGGCGCCGCATCCCACACACAAAGATTGGCGGCGGTGGATGCAGCCCTGGCACGAGCCCAGCGCGAAGCTGGGTTGGCCGAACAAGCGATCCGACAACTCGAAGCACAAACAGACGCCCGGCATAACGATTTACAAAACAGGACGCTGGCCTGGGCGGAACGGCGACAACAGGAACTGACCTTGGATGCCGAGTTCCGTCGGAGTCTCTACGCCCTGGAGGCGAAACGCGACCTATGGCGAGAAGAGGTCCGGCGGGTCGAGGCGATGCGCAAACGTCTGGCTGACATCAAACGTTAGGAGTTCGACCATGTGGAAAATGAAATACAACGAACATGAAGTGGGCGCCGGCTGGGTCCAGCCGGACAGGCTTGCGGCCCGGCTGAAAACGGGCTTCCGGTTGCTTTGTGGTCACGAAGCCGCGCCGGGCGGATGGCTGGGCGCAGCAGCAGTGGCGCTGGTGATTCTCAGTTGGTGGAGCGACGTGCCGGTTCGACAAGTCGTCGCGGGGATCGTCCAATGTGTCCGTGAGCTTCTGTTCTGAAAGGAGTGCCGGCGATGGCCGTGTCGGATGAGTCACTGCGAGTTACCTTGGACACCAATCGCGCGAAACTCCACGGATTGACCGTGGACGACGCTCGTGATGCGGCAGGGCAAGGTGTCCCCCTGATTGTGGTCGCCGACCTGAGACGCCGCTTCGACGGCGAGGCCGATGCGCTGCTGTTCCAGGACGATCAACATCGCATTTGGAATTGCCGGGCAAGCCGCGAACGACTGGCCGCGTGGCTGGAGGACGAAATGGTGACCGCCATCTGCGCGGATCAGTTGCCAGATGTTCGTCTGAGCGGCCACGCATCTTAGCGATTCGAATTCCGGAGAGCGTGTATGAGTACCGAGTCATCACTGCGCAAGATCGGTCCGGCGTTGGCCAACATCATGCGGTCGCCTTGTCCCGCAGGTGCGGCAAACTCCACGGTGCCCGTAGTAATACTATGTTCGAGGCCGGGACTGAAGATGCTCCAACGCAATCACCAAGTCCGCAGCAGTAGCGCAGCCCTGCCTTACGCAGCACTGGATATCAAGAGGCAGGACGTGGGACGATTGTCCCGCGACCGAGGCATCTACCTGATGGAGGCAGACGAGCGGTACGCCACCGTGCCGAAGCCCCTGCCTGCGTGCGGTCCTCGGAATGCGGACGTCTACGAACGGTACAAGGTGGGACCGCTGCGCGATTTGGACGGGGACGGCGTCAAGATCATGGTCCAGGACAGCGGTTTCAGTCCCCATCCGGACATCGCATCCGACGTTCGAGCCATCGACTGCACCGGCGAGGGGACAACGCGCGACCAGCACGGTCACGGCATGGCGATCGTCTCCCAACTCAAGGCGAAGGGCCGCTATCCGGGACTGGTGCCCAAGGCGCAAGTCACCATGGCCCGCATCTTCGACAACCAGATGTCCACCAGTCTTTCCCGGATTCTCCAAGCCTGTTCGGTCGCGGTCGACAATCAAGTCCACGTCGTCTCGATGTCCTACGGCGGTCCGGTTCCGAATATCGTCATCTCGATGGTGATGAGAAAGCTGTACGCGGCCGGTATTTTCCTGGTCGCGGCGGCCGGCAACTCGGGGCCAGGCGACGGAACCCTCGAATACCCGGCCGGATATGACCCGGTGCTGGCCGTGGCCGCGGTCGACAAGCAGGGAAAACTGGCTTCGTTCAGTTCCCGAGGCCGGCCCGGTCAGAAGCCCATGAAGCCGGACATCGCACTCGAGGGCGTCAATCTGATCATGGCCAAGTCGCCCGACGGAAACATGGGAACCCCCGTCGAACCGGGCTACATTGCCGCGAGCGGGACCAGTTTCGCCTGCCCCATCGGCGCCTGTCTGGCTGCCATGATTCTGCAAGCGCGAGGTACTACCAGCTCGCCCGCTGAGGTCGCCGAACTTCTCCGTGCCAGCGCCCAGCGATAACCAGAGCGGCCTCCCACCAAATTCTCCAAACATCGGCTACGTGCCGACGGTAGGCCAAGCTGCGCCACGAAGTACCCACGGGAAAATTCTCCCGCCCAGGTTGCGCAATGAAGATGCGACGACTCTTCAAAGGCAGGATCGAAACGACATCCACAAATTGCCCGGATTCCTCAAGGTTCCCGCCATGTTCCACCCACCGTTTGACGAGAAGAAGAAATCGAGATCGAAACGTGCGCGGCGAACAGCCGTCGAGCGGTCGGGCTGTTTCACCCGCCAGCCTTGGGGTTCGTTACGGCCGCGGCCCGGACTCACATTACTGGAATCGCTGGTGGTTCTGGCCATCATCGTCGTCCTGGCCGCGTTGTCTTTTCCCGCTCTCCAGCGTGCTCGATTCTCGGCGCTGGACACCCAAGCTGCCAACCATCAGCGGCAATTGGGCTTGGCGGTCCATCATCACGTTTCCGCGTACGGCCGGTTCCCGGGCCCATTCACCGGACGGTGTGGGCCGGAGGAGGGCTGGTCCCTCAGCGTGTTGGCCGGGAGCGGCCAGATGGCGATCTTGGACTCGTTCAACGCGTCCCAACCGCTAGATTTCACCGTGAACCTGCGAGTAGCTGCGCGCTCACGACCAGCCATGTTCTTCGTTGCGACCAACGACGACACGCCCTACCTGCTGGGCGCGGTGGATGATCCAAACGCGACGTTCAGCATTCCATCCACGTTCTTTGCGTTCAACGGCTTCCTAACGCATCGGCGGATCGAGCATCTTCCGACGACCAGTCGAACGGCCATGTTCGCGCTGTTCGACGGTGCCTGCGGGCCCTGGTGCAACTCGCCCGAATTCCATTCGATCCCGCCGCGAACGTCCGGTACGCCGATTTTGATTTGCTTCGCGGACGGGTCCGTGGCCCGATGCATCGACCTGGCAGCCGTCCTGGTCGATCCGCACCCCACTGAGACTGGCTATTGAGAGGACCGATCCCTGTCGCGCGTGCGACCGGGCGCTGGGTCTTCATGTTTCCTTTTGAGGAGGTAATCTCATGGTTACGAAACTGCGTGTTGGTAAGATGTGTTTCGGGACAGCGGCCATCGTGCTCGTCACCCTATCGGTGACGCAGCGGGCGCAGGGGCAGCAGTGCCCCAGCTATCCGCCGATGCTGCTGCGGGTGCCATTCTTGTGCCAGTACGGCCCCCCGGGAGATGTCTCGAACACCAAGAACTGCGGTCAAGCATCGGGAGCGATGTTGGCCGGCTACTACTACCGCTATTGCCCCGCGCCTGCGGCCATCACCAACAGCAACACCTGGCTGGCCAAGACGCTGAAAGACAATCGCTACAACAACCCCAACGGGTACTACACCCACTTCAACGACAGCCGTAACTTCCTGGGGCGCCTGCTGCGGGAATATCACGGCTTGAAGTACTCTGTCGCCACAGGACGGGACATTACCGCCGTGCTGTCGGAATTGCAACGAGGACGCCCCGTGATTGTCGGGGTGATGATCAAAGGCGGCCGATTGGTCGATGCAGGCGGCGTCGCCCACTGGGCGATCGCCATCGGCT
>REEF01000227.1 GCA_007695205.1 Planctomycetaceae bacterium | reverse complement strand
CAACAACGAACCATGTGGAAAACGCTCTCTCCGAAAACGACTCCCGACCCCTTCCGCAAAACGCGACAGTAATTCATTTGCCGATCCTTAACTCCTCGCGCACGCTTTGGGTTACGTGTTACGGTCAACCGGCTGCGGTATAGCACGCTCGATTTATCGGTGTCAAGCTGGAGAATCGTTCGAATCGGCAAGCACGCCAGCCGCATTGTCCCATTCTTTGCTCCGCCGGACTTGCATCTTGCCAATCATGTGGTACACCCAAGTGTCAGCGTGGGATGCCTGCGACACGCTGGCCCGCCCGATGACCCTCCAACTGGCTATGCCCGCCACCTCTCACCCCCATGCTGGGAGATAATTTTGATGAGGCGATTTATTGTTCTGCTGCCGATGCTGCTGATGATCGTTTTGCCTATCAGCGAAACCGAAGCCTCGGGCCAACCACGCGGTTTGCTGCGCCGATTGGCAGCGGCCCGAGCGGCGCGTGAGGCGGCTGACATCCCACCGGTCGCGGCAGCACATCGACCGCATGATCCGCCGCCCGCGACCTGGAGCATGACGCCCGAGCTGTATCCACAATGGTACGGCGGCTTTCATGGACGCTTTCTGCAAAACTACGGCTTCCCGACCGGCGACCTGGGCGTTCGCGGACAGGCCTGGTAAGCGCCCTTGCAAACAAAGGCCGATGGAAACACAATAGTCCGTTTGTGTCGGCGGCAGGATGTGCCGTCGAGCCTGTGAAGTCTATCCTTAGCTAATTGCGAGTCCCTCCCATGACACAGGAAAAGGCACCCTGGATCACGTATCGACCTGGGCTGAAAGTACTGGATTGTACGATCCGAGACGGCGGTCTGGTCAACGCTCATAAGTTCTCGGACGAATTCGTCAAAGCCGTCTATGGGGCCTGTATCGAGGCAGGTGTCGATTACATGGAAGTCGGCTACAAGAATTCGCCGCGTCTGTTCTCGACCGAGCAGTTTGGGCCCTGGAAATACTGCGACGAAGCCGTTTTGAACCGGGTATTTGCCGAACATGATGCCGCGAAGACCGGCTTGAAGCTGGCCGCCATGGCCGATGCTACCAAGAGCGACTGGCGCGAGCAGATTGTGCCGTGCGATCAGAGCGTGCTGGATCTGATCCGCGTCGCCTTTTACGCGCACCAGGTTTCCGAGGCTGTCGAGATGATCCAGCATGCGCATGAGTTGGGATACGAGACCAGTGCCAATTTGATGGCCGTATCGGCAATCAGCGAGAATGAGATCGACACGGTGCTGGAAGCCATCAAACCCACTCCGGCTGGTGCGATGGTGATCGTGGACAGTTTTGGGCACCTGTATCGTGAACAGATCGATATCCTGTACGAGAAATACTCGCGTGCTATGGAGGGAACGGGGAAAGACATCGGCATCCACGCGCACAATAACCTGCAACTGGCCTTCGCCAACACGATCGAAGCCATCATTCTGGGCTCGAATCGAGCCGATGCAACGATGGGCGGGTTGGGGCGGGGCGCCGGCAATTGCCCGTTGGAACTGCTGCTGGGCTTTTTGCGAAATCCCAAGTTCCACCTTCGCCCTGTGGTCAAATTGTTACAGGAGTACATCGAACCGCTGCACGACCAGTATCATTGGGGCGCTCTGCTGCCCTATAACCTTACCGGCCAACTGAATCATCATCCGCAGGCGGCGATCAAGTTCCTGGACAGCGACGACAACAAGAACTTCCTGAAGTTCTTCGACGAACTGGTTGTTGAAGTGTGACGGCATGCTCAGTGACAAAGCACGTCGCCACCTACTGGGACTCACAGCACTGTTCTTTTTGGCGCTGGCGGGGGCTCTGCTGATTACGATCCAGAACGATGAGATCGTCTTGCGCGACGGGCTGCCCTTCGCGTTGGGAAGCATGAGCTGGCGTATCAGCCTGACCTTGGCCGTGCTGTGGCTGGCACTGCCGCAGGTGCTGGTACTGACCCGCCGTCTACCACCACGCTTGACCGCCGCTATTTTCCTGGGCGGTCTGATCGTCGTGGCATCTCGAGGTCGGGCGTTGCTGCCCGTGCTGCTGATTGTCGTGCTGATGATCGGCGTCGAGATCTCTGCCGGCGTCTTGAGACCCTTCTCGCCACCACCGACCAAACGCCGCAAAACCCCAAAGAAATAATCCACCGTATCATCCACCAACCGAGCGGCGCGAGCCGCCCTAGGTTTTCGACACCGGCTTCATCGATTCTAATGATCGGAAAGCCCCTAAAGATTCGAGGAGATTTGAAATGACCCATCGTAAAGTGAACCGCCGTTCGTTTCTTGGAACCGCCTTGGCAGCAGGCTCCGCCCCATGGATTCTGCCCAGTCGCGTCTGGGGGGAACGGGCGCCCAGCCGCACGCTGAATGTAGCCATCGTGGGTGGCGCCCCTGCTCGAAGCGTCGGTCGCCAGTCACGGGCTCAGGTCGTGGCGCTGTGCGATGTGGATGACCGGCGTTTGGCAGGGCCCAAGAAGGACTACCCGGACGCGGCGGCTTACAACGATTTCCGCGTGATGTTGGACGAAATGGCCGACGACATCGATGCCCTGGCGATCGGTACGCCCGACCATTCGCACTTTCCCATCGCGATCCTGGCCATGTCGATGGGCAAACACGTGTTCGTGGAAAAGCCGTTGGCCAACACGTTCCACGAAGCCGAATTGCTGATGGCGGCCGAGCAGAAGTACCAGGTGGCCTGTCAGATGGGAAATCAGGGGCATTCAGGAGGCAATTACCATCAGTTCAAAGCCTTTGCCGAAGCGGGCCTCCTGGACGGTGTGACCAAGGTCGTGTCACACTTCAATCGCGGCCGACGCTGGCATCCTTGGGGCGACGTGCCCGGTTTTCCGGAAGGCGAGCCGGTTCCCGAGGGACTGCACTGGCACCTGTGGCACACGACTGCGGAAGAGCGGCCGTTCAGCGGTCGTTACCATCCGGGCAACTGGCGAGGCTGGTATCGGTACGGGATGGGAGCGATGGGCGATTGGGGGCCGCATATCCTCGATACGGCTCACCGCTTTCTCGAACTAGGCTTGCCGACCGAAGTGGAACTGGTGCACGTCGATCGGCACAATGCCTACGTCTTTCCGTATGAAACCACGTTGCGTTTTCATTTCCCGGCACGCGGCGACAAGCCACCGGTCGAAGTCTACTGGTACGACGGCACAGCGAATCGGCCGCCCGAGGGCGAACGTTCGGGCACGGCAGGGAAAGTGCTGCTGGGCGGCAAATACGACTTTGAGGGCGGCACGCACGGCGCGACGTTGCAAGTCATCCCGGAAGCCGTACGGAAGGAAGTCGAAAGCGAATTGCCTCGTTTTTCAACCGGCTCGAATCACTACCAGAACTTCGTGCTAGCCGCGTTGGGCGAAGAAAAGTGCCGTTCGTCGTTTGACGTGGCGGGGCCCTTGAACCAAGTCTTCAATCTGGGCGTCATCGCCCAGGAATTAGGCTTGCAGGGTCAGACGCTGGCCTTCGATCCCCAGGCCAAACGTTTCGTGGACAACGAAGCCGCCAACGCCTTGCTGGTCGGCCCACCGCCCCGCAAAGACTGGGAATTCCTGTACGAGTTATAAAAAAGGGGACGGGGGTCTTTTCTGCCCCAGTCGAGAAGCGACGACATGTAATAGTGTCCCACGGACGCGAGTCCGTGGGACACGCGACGCCGCATCATCTAACAGGCGGAACGCGACGGCAGGTGTCCCTTGGCCGGAACCGAACGGACGGACGGTGGAGTGGGACGGGAATTCCTGGTTGGGCGCTGGTTCGGTTCGGGATGGGGTCGGGGGGAGGGGCGTTTCAAGTTTTCGGCTGTTTTCGGGTTTCCATCTTCCACCCTTGTGAATGATGCCTGTCCTTTTCGTAATGATGCCTGTCCTTTTCGCTTTTCGTTGTTTTCATCGGCCATCGATCGCTGCAAAAGTAGGATGGTGATCGTCTTCACTTCCATTTGCCTCCTCGGTCGGACATACTGGTGGAAAATCACGAGCGTTGACTGCCAGCGTTCCTGTCAAAGACGTTGACGACAACCTATCAAGTTTGGGAGCGTCCCATGCCGAAAACTCAGCATTCCTCTGAAGAGTCTGCGGTGTCGCACAACACCACACGACGCGGGTTTCTGAAAGCGGGTACGGCGGCGGTTTGCCTGGGCCACGCCGCACAAGGCTCCGGTGACGCGGGGCATGCGACACCGGTGTGGCAGGCTGCCAAAGTGCCCTCCGAACCGGCGGAAGCTCGAGCGATCCGTTGTGCGAGCGAACAAGGTGTGCCGGTGATTGCCGACGCCCAATTGCTGGTTGTGGGGTCGCACTTCCAGGGATGCTTTTTGGCCGAGCGACTCGCCAACCTTGGAAAAACCGTGGTGCTGGCCGCCGCCGATACGTCGTTGCCTCGCGAGATGGCCATCGCCCTGCGGCCCTGGATCAAGCGGCGACATCTGGAGCAGGCTCCAGCCGATATGCGTGAATTCCTGCAATCGTGTGGCCGGGAAAAGGTGGGCGATGATTGGATTCTGAACATGGTTGCCGTGACGACGGGATTGGAAGACCGGTTGTTGGACGCCGGCGCGGGCCTGTACTATGACCTGCAACCGTGTGGCGTACAACTTGCCGGTCGCAACGTCGTGGCGGTGGTGTTTGCCAGCAAGGGCAGCCTAGTCGCCATCGAAGCACAAGCCATCGTCGACTGTACGCCGGACGCGCGGGTGGCCCGGTGGGCGGGCGCTGGCTTCGTACACCGCGACTCGGCCGCACAAGGCATCGTCGCCCGCTACAGCATGCTGTGCAACCGCCCGCCCTCCGGAACGTCGTTGCGTGTGGAAGGAGTGCCCGAACTGCTGGGCGGTCGAGTGCTACTGCATGCGGACTTTATCGAGTTTCAAGCCCGATTACCCGTCGCAGCGTCGCTGATTCGCGAGTCCACGTGCGGGCTGGAAATGCGGCGGATCGCTGCGGAGACGGGACGAGCGTTGAAAGAGTCCGGGGTGTGGCCGGAGGCGGCGTTCGTACGTGGTGGCGACATCGTGCTGTGCGATCCCACCGAGAAGATCGTCGGCCGCGGGGACGGTAACGGGTTGAGTGTCGACGCCTGCCGACCTCGAGAAATCGATAACCTGCTGGTCTGCGGACCGGCTGCTGACGTACCGGACGCCATGGCACAGAAGTTGGCCGAACCGGTGGCAGGACCAGCGTTGGCCGATGTGCTTGTCCAGGCGCCGTGGCCGGACCTTTTCACTTCTTCCAAGGTCTCACTGCCCACCCACGTCCCGTCGCAAAGCCATGCTCGCACGGAACCGGAAGTCGCCCGAGTCGTGCGACTGTCCAGCACGAACGATGCCGCAGCCAGCGCGCCAACGGCCCAGGCTCGGTTCGAGGAACTCCGACCGATCTACGGGACGGGCCGCCATGTGCCGATCGACGGCACGAACCTGCCGGTGGTCGCTCAATGCCAGGTGCTGGTGGCTGGCGGGGGGACCAGCGGCGCGCCCGCTGCCACGACGGCAGCGGCCCAGGGACTCGATACCCTGGTCATCGACAAGTACGGCGATGTCGGCGGCACGCACACCATCGGCGGCGTGCCCAAATACTGGTTCGGTCGCCACACCGAATTCGTCCAACACCTGGATCGACAGGCTGCCGGGATGATGGACCAGACCGGCATGCCCAAGTGCATGGGCATGCTGAACAACTTGATTCAGGCCGGTGCCGGCCTGTTACGCGGCACAGCGGCCGGTACGGTCGTCGAGGGCGATAAGGTGGTGGGCGGCGTGTTCGCCACGCTCGACGGATTGGTAGTGGTCAAGGCCCAGCATGTGATCGACGCCACGGGCGATGGGGATCTGGCCGCCTGGGCCGGCGCCGCCACGGATTACGGTACGTGCCACGATGCCATGACCATGTGGGATAATTTCGCGCACTATCGTGGGACCAACCCCGAAGCGGCTCGCCATTTCGATTGTGCCTTCGATCTACGCGATCCATCGGACCTGACTCGCGGTATCATCTCGTCGCGGCGGCGAGGCGCGGGGCGCGACGCACGCGGCTTTCCGCAGTACTACCTGACGCCTCGCGAATCGCGGCACATCCGCGGCCGAGCCACGGTCACCTACGAAGGCATCCTGGGGCGACGCAGGTTCCGCGACGTGGTGCTCGTGGCCCTGTCAAACTTTGATATCAAGGGCATCGCGTGCAGCGACCATGTCTTCGCTGGCTACGTCGACTGGGATTACTCGCGGAACCATCCCGCACCGATCCCGTACCGGGCGCTGGTCCCCGAGCGGTTGGAGGGGATCCTGGTGATCGGCAAAGCGTATTCCTGTACCCACGATGCCTTATCTTTGGCTCGGATGCAGCGCGATCTGATGGCGATGGGCGGGGTCGCGGGCCTGGCCGCAACGCAAGCGATTCGCACCGGGCGGGCGCTGTCGGAAATCGACATCGAACAACTGCAGTCAGAACTGGTACGGGCGGGCATCCTGACGTGGGCCGACATCCACGCCGATCGGCTCGAAGCCCGCGTGACCGGTTGGCAAGCCGGCGGAACGATCCTCACGGGGCGGAAAGGCCCGCCCGTAACCGATCAACAGTGGCCGGAACTGTCGGCGGCCGATCTACAGCGGGCGGTTCATCAGATGGCGGCCGGCCAGTTGTTGGTCGAACGCGCGGTAGACATTCTCGTGCGGCCCCAAGCGGCGTTGGACCTGCTGCGGCAGGCCTTGCCGTCGGCCAGCGGCGACGGGCGGATCGAACTCGCCCGAGCACTGTGCTTCCTGGGTGATGCGGCCGGAGCTGAGACGTTGCTGGCCGAGCTGGCCCGAGAATTGGACGGCGACCAGTTGCCTGAATGGGAACATCGCCGGCACGATATGCCGGACCACGGCTGGGCACCGCCCGCCGCCTATCTGATCTTTCTGTTGGCCCGCTTGGGCGATCGGCGTGTGATCGCGCAGATGGAAACCGTGGCGGACAAGGTCCGCATGAACCCTGCGCGTTCGGACGCGATATTCTGCTACGTCCATGCGGTATGTCTTGCCGCCGAACACCTCGCCCACGCCGACTGCCTGGATGCGCTGAACACCCTGGCCGACAAGCCTGGCATCAAGGGTTCGGATCTACCGAGAGGAACCGATCCGCGGCAGACGGTCGATCCCACCGCCGACCGTTACGCCTACTTGGAATTTTGCGTCGGCCGTGCCTTGTTCCGCTGCGGTTCGCCGCGCGGCCGGGAAATCATCGCCCGCTACGCGCGCGACCTTCGCGGCGTCCTCGCCCGCAGCGCGCAATCGCTTTCGTGATCCCGTTGATCGGCGGAAGGGGTCGTGGTTGGGCAGGACGCCGTCGTACCTGTATTGGGCCAGTTCAGATAAGAGGCAGGACGGATTGCCAATCCGTCCTACGAGGGAGCTTGATGCAACGTTGGTGTCGAATCACAGCCGGCGCAGGTGCAGGATCGCCGTCTCGTCG
>REEF01000404.1 GCA_007695205.1 Planctomycetaceae bacterium | reverse complement strand
ACAGCCCCCAGGGTCCAAGGGGCCATCTTTCTGTCGTTACATTTTTCTGTCATTCCGCTTCCGGAATTCCAGCCGGCTCGACACTTTGCGGCGTTGCAACAGCAGGAAACCGTGCCCAGTCGTCCAGCCGAGACCGGACCGCCGACCGAACAGCTCGAAACCCAGGCAAACCGCTAATCCACGCTGATGACCGCTGATTCCCGGGGCGGCCAGGCGCCGTGCCGATCAACCAAAACGGTATCGGGCGATGCGGATCGACCGTGCGACGTGCCGCATCGGAAGCCGGAGAATCAATGTCCCCGACGCCAACCATCCAGGCCCCGCCACAAACCACGGTGTTAAAGGCCATCCTGCCCGACGCTGCCAGATCGCACGAACGACCAGGCGGCGACCGATCACCCCACCATCACGCTGGAACCTATCCGCCGCGCACGTTCATCCGTTGGTTCGGCGTTCTTCAGCCAGCCTCAGCCCCGCGGCCGGACAGGTCGCCGAGGACCTCACTAACGCCTTTGTGGTCGAAGAACACCGGCACTCTGCCTGGCCCGACGAAGATCGCCAGGCCTTCCCGAACGGCCAGCGCGTCCGGGTAATCGACCTCGTAGCGGTTTCCGCTGACCGTTGCCACCGTGAACGGCTTGAACGGCGTCCGATGCTTGAACGCCCGAATCGTCTCCGTAAACGTCTCCCGGTCCATCGCTACACCTCCTTACCTATGGTACCCGTCTCCTGAACATCGTATCACCAACTCCGAAGGGAGGCAACCATTTGGTTAGGAGCGGCATCCGGCTACACCGAGGATGTGCCCACGCCAAGTACAATACACACCGTAAACGACTGCGTTGGACGAACCGACGTCCTTCCTTGCACGCGAGACTCGTGCCGCTGCACTTCGAGGAAGTAGGCTCCCTTGGTTCGCGCCTCGATTCTTGGGAGCAAAAGGTTTCCGCGCCGACGCAGCCGATTTCGCGACCAGTGCCCGGAAATCGGCGTGGATTTCGAGCAGATCCCTGACCAAGGTATCGTCTTCGTCGTCCGCGTCAAGTGACTGGATGGCAGTCGACATGTCATCTGTCCTCTGGCTGGTAAAACTCAGTTTTAGAAGAGAGAAAAAACGTTTTGCCGCGTTCCTCACCCTGATTGTGGCGAGCAGGATTTCCGTCGATGATGTTTGAGGAGCGAAAACGGCATCATCAGAAGAACATAGGAGCATCGACGATGAAACCAGCAGATCGGCTGCCCGCGTCCAGTGCCTCGCGACGCGGATTTCTGACGGCATCGGTAATGGGTGGATTTTCCGCTGGGGTACGCGCCGACGCTTCGGACAGGGCGGCTGCTACGATGGAAGAACTGGCTCGCATCGCAGACCAACCCGTCCTGGACGTGTCTTTCGTGGACCGACCAGTGCGGATCGCATCGATCGAACTGCTGCGCGTCGGCCGCATCTTTCTGGTCCGCACCCGCACGACCGACGGTGCCGAAGCTGTTACGGTTCCTCATCCGGCTCGCATGACCGTCGCGTATCCCATCTTTTTAAACTTGGTTGCGCCATGGTTCATCGGTCGTGATGCTCGCGACCTGGAGCGGTTGCTGTGGGAGGTCTACCGGCACGGCAGCAACTACAAGCTGCAGGGATTGACGCTATGGATCTGCGTCGCGGCGGTCGAGATGTCGCTGCTGGAATTGATGGGCCAGATCGCTCAGCGGCCGTTAGCCGATTTTTTTGGCGGCACACTCCGCCGAGAGATCCCCGTCTATGTGGCCAGCGGTAATCGTGGGAATGCGCCTGAGTCGGAGGTGGACCATCTGCGCCGATTGGCGGCCGAATCGGGTGTTCGCGCGTTGAAGTACCGGGTGGGTGGACGGATGAGTCGCAATGCCGATTCGCTGCCCGGTCGCTCGGAGGCGTTGATTCCTGCAGTGCGGGAGGCTTTCGGGGACCAGTTTACCCTGTACGTCGATGCGAACAGCAGTTACGACGCGCGGGAAGGGCTCCGAATCGGTCGGATGCTGGAAGCGTACGACTATGGATTCTTCGAGGAGCCGTGCGAATTTGATGATTTGTGGAGCACCAAGCAGGTCGCTGACCGGCTGTGCATGCCCGTAGCTGGCGGCGAACAGGAATTCAGCATGCATCGCTGGCGGTGGATGATCGCCAATCGCGGAGTTGATATCGTCCAGCCGGACCTGCATTACGGAGGCGGTATCATCCGAGCGGCCAAGGTCGCGCGGATGGCAGCTTCGGCGGGGCTGCAAGTGGTGCCCCACATGTCAGGCGGCGGCCTGGGGTATCTGGAAGTGGTCCAATTCGCTTCGTGGACCTCCAATATCGGTGACTTCATGGAATTCAAAGGCAACACGGCGCTGCCCGTCACGTGTCCCACTTCGTCGCTGAAATGCGAACAAGGCGTGGTGCATTGCCCGAGCGGTCCCGGCTTTGGAGTCACACTCGATGAATCGTGGGTCCGTCAGGCTCGGCCCATCGATCAAGATCGGTAACTTGCTGATTGCAGGCCGGGAAATTTGGGATACGATGAGAGGCTGGCGATTCATCACTAGGAAACAGGAGATCGGTGATGGCCGGACAGATAACCATTCTGCATGGTTGGAACGATAAGCCGGGATCGTTCCGCAAGCTCGAACGTTTTCTCGCAGCCAACGGCTACGATGTTGCCAACATCTGGCTGGGCGAATGGATCTCGACGGATGACGACGTGCGTATCGAGGATGTCGCACGGCGCATGCAGGTTGTGATCGAGGAACTTCAAAAAAAGGGAGAACTCGATGCTCGTTTTGACCTGATCGGTCACAGCACTGCCGGTTTGGTCATGCGTGAATGGGTGGCGACCTATTATCCGGACGGGCAGCACTGTCCGGTCCAACGGTTGTTGATGCTCGCTCCCGCCAATTTCGGCTCAAGATTGGCGACCTTGGGGAATTCCTTCCTGGGCCGCGCGACGAAAGGCATGGCGAATCAGTTTCAAACGGGGCGCGAGATGCTGAACTCGCTCGAATTGGGTTCCCACTATCAACGCCGCCTGGCCACTCGCGATCTTCTGGACCCGGATGGCAACGGGACGGGCCCCTACGGTCCGGATCGGCTGTGGCCCTTCGTGATCACCGGAAACCGCGGTTATCGCAGTTTGACTCGACGGCTGATCAACGAGCACGGCAGCGACGGCACCATCCGCGTACCGGCCGCGAATCTGAATGCCGGCGGGATCACGGTCGACTTCTCCGAGAATGCAAAGATCCCCCGCGTGCACGCCTGGAGCTCTCGTACGGGTGACGCCACGATTCCGTTCGCCGTGTTGCCCGATCGAGATCATACCCAGATCAAGCATCCGGGCGACAAGACCGACGCGGTCGCCGAGGTTTCCGAGCGTCTGGGCCAGATGATCCTCCAAGCCTTGGCCTGTGACAGCCCGACGCAGTATCAGTCCATCGCGGAATCCTGGCTCGCGGCTTCCGAAGAGACGGCGGCGTTGGCCTCGGACACAGAGCGGCGGCGGGGTCTGTTCCGCCGCAACGCGCCGGTCGAGCAGGAAGTGCACCGCTATCTGCAGATGATCACTCGTGTGAACGATGACCAAGGCGAACCGGTCGAGGATTACTTCATCGAGTTCTTCTCTCCAGACGCTCGCAGTGATGCCAGCCTGCTGCGATTCCAGAGCGACGTGCTGGATCATGTGCACGTCAACAAACTGGACCCCTCGATGCGTTGTTTCTATATCGACCGCGATGATCTGATGAAGCGTTTCTATCGCGAGCGAACCGGTGACCGTCAACTGGCTGCCAGCATCGTCATTGCCAATCCGGGGCGGAATATTCGTTATTTCGACAAAGAGGTCGTGGGCGCCGAAGGGCATCTGCTTCTGCACTGCGACCACGAACCCGATCGCGCCGCGTTGGGCGCCAACCGACTGCATCGCAATACCACGCATTACGTGGATATCATCGTCCCACGCAAGGCAATGGATCGCGTGTTCAAAATGGCCAAATGACATGGCATGACATGGCATCATTGCTGTGAGGGGGCGTTTTGGCGGCTACGTCAGACGTTCCCAATGTCCAGAATGATTCGCACGACGGCGTGAAGTTCCTCGCTGAAACAAGCGAATTCCTCTTCGGTCAGCAGGCCCTCCGCGTGAATGTGGGCCAATTGGAAGAAAGCCGTCGAACGTCGCGGGTCATTGAACAGGTCGGCCAGTAGCTTGTCCCGCTCTTCGACCAGCCGGAACACGGCCAGATAACGTTCGTGGCTGCTCTTGCCCGAACGGTCGCACAGCGGGCGGATCTCGTCCAGCACACGCTGGCAGTAACGTTCAAGGGCCAGCGGCCGCAACTTGCGGTACAGCTTCCAGTCCGATTCGATCATGCGTCTTTCCATCGATAACCTCCCTAGGCTCTGTCAGAAAAGGGGTCTGACCCTCTCCGGGCACACCGTATCATTCGAATTTTCAGCGTGCCCTCCAAAGGGTCAGACCCCTTTTCTGACAGAGCGTAGCAGTCTGGGGACTTCGCTCAGTTATTCGTTCATGGTACCACCCTTCTCGAGCCGGCCAAGGCAGCCATCGATTGGCAATGTTCACGGCTCGAGCCAAAGTTTGGTGCCGTCGGCGGTCTCGCCCTGACGGTCGCCGTCCAGGGGGAACTGGACTCGAGTGTGGGAGTCTGGATCGGGAAGCGTTTCGGATGGCTCGAAGGGTGCCTGGTAGCGGATCGTGTCTGAGATGCGTAATTGTTCGATGGTGCCGTCCAAAGGGCCGATGGTAATCTGCTGATCGGCCTCGCGCCGGTGGAACAGGTCGCTTCCGGTGACTCGACCGGGCCAGTAGTGCAAAACGCCTCCACGCCCCAAGAGATCCGCCGCGACCCGATCGCCATTCACGTAAACCGCATAATCACCATCGTCGCCAGGCGCACCGTCAGTGGTGCGCCAGGTGAACGCCAGGTGATACCATTGGCCGGCCTTGAACCAGAAGCGGCCCGTAAAGCCCGCGTTCGATTCCTGACCGTATGCCCACAGGTTCAGCGACGCGAACTCGGGCTCGGTGGCTCGCGCCTGGCCTCGCCGATACTGCAGGTCGTGCGAGCCGGCCCGCAGAAAATAGTGGTCGTTGAACCGGCTGCCCATCGCGTAAGCCAGATCGCCTGACGACCAGTTGGGGCGGAACCAGAATTCGACGGTCCCTTCGTTGCCAGGAAAATAGGCGTAGCCGTGAGCTGTTTTCCCGCCGCGGGGAAAACGTAGCCGCGCGCTGCCGGGCATGTGCAGCGCCTGCCGACCACACCGCCCCGGCACGAACGTCACATCGGACGTGGGCCGTTCGAAGCGAGGCGCCGGCGCGACATGGGCGCCCTTGACCAGCCACTGCGGCGACCGCGAAAACAGCGGCTCGACGTTCAGCAGCCGTACTATGCCCGACTGTGTGGCATTCAATCGCCAGACCCCGGCATGGCCGGCAGCCGAGATTTGCCGTTCGCCGATCTTACCCGCCTCGGCCTCCAGAGCCACAGAGCCGTCGGGACGCCGGACCTCGGTGGGTACGCCCAGGAAGATTCTTAGCGTGTCTACGTCGTTCGCCACGCGGAAGTAGTCCGTTGCGCGGGCGCCTTGCATCCGAAATCCCTCCGGCGCGTAAACCGAGACCTGCGGCGCATCGGTGTCGAGCACGTCAACGAACTCCGTCCCCGGTAACTCCAGCGTGTACAGTCCCGGCGGTTCGGCGGCGGGCACCCTCAAGGAAACGTGCCGCCGGCGCGGATCGCTCCGGCCCGCGTACGCCGAGCGGAACATGGCTTCCGCCTCCATGGTCACATGCTCGACCAGCTTGCCGTCGCCGTTCGCGATATGGCTGGCAACCACGGGCGTCACTGCGGCATCTTCCTCCAGATCGTCCGACATGCGCAGATGAAGACGCATCGTCACCGGCCGGTCCGCCGGTTTGCGGAACACGATGCGTGATGGCGGCGAGTCGCCGTATTGCCGGACAACGGGAAACGCCGTGATCGGACCTTCTGCCTCCGCCAGCACCCCGAGCGCGGCGGGCAGACCCATCGTCGGGTTGATTTGCGAGGTGATGTTGACCGTGCCCGGCCAGCGGCGATGTTCATCAACCAGCGCGCTCACCACGCGCAGATAATTCGGATCGCCTGTCCAGCGGTAAGCGACACTGAATAAAAAGCTCGGGTACGCCTGCCCGGCGAAGGCCCCGCTGACACGATGGAACCGGTACTCGTAGTCGATGCCTTGCAGGAACGCCACACGGGCCAATCGGTCGCCCGTTGCCCGGTAGTAGTAGTACAAAGAGATCAGGTTGCGATCCACCTTGTACAACGAGCCGAAACGGATCGCGTCATTGATCCCATTGGGGCTATCGAGGTCGATCACGTACCGAGCCAGTTCACGAGCCATCTGACCGAAGTCTTCGTCCCATTCGCGGGCATACAGGTCGGCCATGACCCGCAGGATCATGAAGATGCCGTCGTAGCGCTGACGCGAGCGCGACGTCTGTTCCCAATGAGCCTTGAAGGCCTCGCCGTGCATGCGAGTCAGTTCCATGGCGTGCTCGTCGCCCGTCAGATAATACTCCAACAGCCAGTTGATGATGTCGTGCCCGGTGTTGCCGCCGGCCGGTTCCAGCGCGCTGTGGGTCCCCCAGTACAACGGACGGCTCCAGAAGCCATCCAGCGGGCGGGCGGTAGTGAACCCGCCGACGAACTTCTCGCCCGCCGCGTGGTGGACGATCGACCAGTCGCCGGCAAACCGATTGAACCGGGCGGCGTAATCGTAGTAGCGGCGGTCACCGCTGCGCGCAAAGAGTCCCCACACGTGCCGCCGCAGTCCGTAATCGACCTGGCCCGACACGCGAAAGAACGTCGACCCGGCGCCGCGGATATGCGGCGGATCGCCCCAAGCGATGAAGCCCGTACGCCGCAGTTCCTCGTAGCTGGCCATCAGCCGGTCCCAGAATCCCGAAAGCACCGCTTCCTCTTCGGGAAACCGCTGGTCGTCCATCGGGTGCATGGGCCAGCCGAGCGCTTCGGTCGCTGTCAGCCAGCGGGGATCGGCCAGCACCAGCGGCGGTTGCGAGGCGGCCTTCGCTCGGGCGGCGATCGTTTGTAGATCGTCGGCGGCGGTACGTGGCAGGAGCCAAACGTCGTGAGTCCGTGCGGCGCCCTGGGCGTTGCTGGGCGCGGCCTTCAACGATTCCACTCCTTCCGGTGCGCGCTTCGCCCAACGCTGCCAATAATCCTTCGCCAGCGTTGCCGTGCGGAAGTCCAGTTCCCGCCCGCTCCGCCCCGACCAGAACGCAACCCGCGCCCCTTGGGGACCGAAGGCGATCTCCTTCGGGAAACGCTGCGCCAGCCAGGGCATGACCACCGTCAAGCCGTAGTCGTCCCAAGCGGCGTCGGCCCAGTCGCCGACCGTCGCGGCCTCGTGCAACCGGTCATGAGCAGACGAGACTCGCCGGCTTGCATCGGTT
>REEF01000431.1 GCA_007695205.1 Planctomycetaceae bacterium | reverse complement strand
CGCCGAACGAGGTCGGGGGTTTCGGCAGGGTCGGAGACCCTCGCCGAACGAGGTGCGTCGCCGGAGATTTTCGCTCGTCGCCAACCTAACGGCAACGTCGCAAACGGTTGACCAACCGCTGGACGATCTGGCACCGGTGCCGAATGCGAACCGTGCATCGAGTGCGGGTGACGTACGGCTGGACTACAGCAGGCTCGCCCAACACGATCCAGACGTTGCGGAAATGCACCGGATCTCGATGGTTCTGCAGCAAGATCGGTAACGGTTCCGGGCCCTCCGGCAACCCAGCGCCCGTCTTCGCTACCACCTCCCGGTTGCTGTGGATCGGTATTCCGTTGTGCAACACCGTGATCCTGGCATTGGCGATCTTGTTGCCGTCGCTGTCAAATTGCGCCGCTCGGAACCAGATGTCAAAGGTTTGCCATGCCAGCGGCGGTAGGGACATGTTGACATCGGCGGCCTGTTGACGGTACAGCGACCCGCATCCATCAAACAAGCTTTCCATCCCAAACGAGTCCAGAATCTGGACCTCGTAACGTCGTTGGATGTACACGCCGCTGTTGCCTCGTCCCTGACCTCGGGAGTTGGGCATGTAGGGCACACGAAACTCTAAATGCATGCGGAAGTCTTCCACTGGCATGCTGGTCGTCGTTCCCACTTCCAGCAACCCATCATCCGTCACGCTGGCATTGTCCATGAATTCCGGCGGAGAACCATCGAACAGCACCACGGCGCCGGGCGGGGCACTGGCGCCTATCGTGGGACTCTCACGCACCACTCGAGTCAAAATGCCCTGATCCGTCCCACCCGTGTCTTGAACTCGAGCCGTTGTGCCGTCGACCAGGATCATGCGGCCGTCGCCCATCAGCGTCAGCATGCCATTATCTAACGCCCCGTCCAGTGTCGAACGGTCCTGGCGGTTCCAACCGGCTCCGGGAAGCCCCCCCAGGTACCACGCTGCTTCGAAACGGCCATTGCCCCGCGCCACGATCTGAAGCCCCACCCTGCCCGTTCGTCCTGCGGAAATTCGGACCGTCCCCAAGTATTCGCCCTGGAACGTAAAGTCGATGTCGACTTCGGCCGGGTCGGTGATCGCGATACGCGGAGATTCGGCCGCCACGCAGACGCTCGGATTGGTCCCGGTTAATATCAACGAGAAAAGTGCGGTTGTAACGGTCATCACGATTGGCAGACGCATCATGGTGAGGTACTCCATCGGTTGAGCAGGGCGGACGGGCCGCAAAGCGGGAAATCTGAAGGAAATTCGTCATCGAGCCGAAAAACTAACCTCTCCAGCTTGATCGATGATCGCGGACGCTGCAAGCCACAGGCCCAAAAAAGGCCCCAATTCCACCGTAACTCGGTCGTCTTTCCATGCTTGGTGGGTTTCTTATACTACCTCAGTCATCGTTCAGAATGGAGAAATAGCCCCAAACACCGTGAGAACTGTTATTTTGGCGAGCCCCTGTTTGTCCTTAGTGACTAACGAGGCCTCGCGTCACCCAAAGGATCGTTATGCCTGTCGACAAAAGCGAGCAGCGAGTTCAGCAGATGTTTGCCGAGATCGCTCCGCGCTATGACCGCATGAATCATCTGCTGTCGCTGAACGTCGATCGCTACTGGCGCTGGCGGACAACTCGGATCGTGCCCCCCCGAGGCGACCTGCCGATTTTGGACGTATGCACAGGGACCGGCGATTTGGCGTTTGCGTATCATCGCCAAGCGCGCGGCAACGCTGCCGTGTTCGGCACGGACTTTTGCTCGGAAATGTTGCAGATCGGCCAGCAGAAGAGGGATCGAGCCGGGCTGGATGGCCAGGTGACCTTTATGCAGGCAGACACGCAGCATCTGCCTTTCGAAGATTCGAAGTTTCAGATCGTCTCGGTGGCCTTCGGCCTACGGAATGTGTCGGACACGGACGCTGGCTTGCGCGAGATGGTTCGGGTCTGCAACGCTGGCGGGCGGGTGGCGATCCTCGAATTCTCGATGCCCACCTGGCAGCCGATGCGTGCCCTGTACGGATTCTACTTCCGATACATCCTGCCACGGCTGGGGCAGTGGTTCGCGCGAAATTCGCAACAGGCTTACGATTATCTGCCGGAGAGTGTGGGAGAGTTCCCTGCGGGCCAGCAAATGGCTCAACGCATGCGTGATGCGGGGCTGCACAGCGTGTCCATCCACCCTCTGACTTTTGGGATCGCAACTCTTTACGTGGGGGTGAAATGAAGCCGCCTCTTGTTGTTGCCATGACCGGTGCCAGTGGTGCGTTGTACGCGGTTCGACTATTGGACTGCCTGCTGCGGGCGGACGAGTCGGTGCATCTGACCATCAGCCCCTCGGCTGCGATGGTCCTGCAGCAGGAACTGGGGATTCGCGTCGATTTGCGTGCTTTTCGCCTCGAGGACTTGATCCATGGCTGGGCAGAAGCCGAATCGACGGACCCCTCGGACCTGCAGGTGGTGATTCGCCGCACGTTGGAGAGCCTGAAGGACTCGCTGCAGCGACGAAGCGAACGAGCTTCAGCCATCCAATACCACCACTACGGTGATTTCATGGCTCCGATCGCCAGCGGTTCGTTCCTGACCAAAGGCATGGTGATTTGCCCGTGTTCGGGCAGCACGATGAGCGGCGTGGTGCATGGGGCGAGCAACAATCTGGTGCAGCGGGCAGCGGATGTGCACTTGAAGGAGCATCGACGTCTGGTGCTCGTGCCGCGCGAGACGCCTTTGTCCGCCATCCAGTTGAAGAATATGCTGTTGGCTGCCGAAGCGGGAGCGGTCGTTTTGCCTGCGATGCCCGGTTGGTATCACGGAGTCCGATCGCTGGGCGATCTGGTCGATTTCGTCGTTTCCCGCGTCCTGGACCAGTTGAACGTCGAGAACACTTTGGTCAAACGCTGGGGAACATCCTGAGTTTTTGTTGGCGTAACCGGTGCGTTGCCCGATCATTTTTCGTCTGTGCTGCCTTTGATGTTTCACCACCTGCGAAACCTGTTGGAGTTGATTCGCTTTAGCCATACGCTGTTTGCGTTGCCGTTTGCGTTGTTGGCCGCCGTGATGGCTTGGTCAGCTCCGACCCCCGACGGTGGCAGGCTTGGATTTTCATGGACACATCTGATGGGGATTCTGGTATGCATGGTCTTCGCTCGTAGTGCGGCGATGGCCTTCAACCGAATCGCAGACCGTCATCTTGACGCTCAGAACCCCCGAACTGCGGGCCGCCATCTTCCGGCGGGTAGGATCTCCCTGGCGATCGTGATCGGGTTCACGATCGTCTGTTCCCTCGGTTTCATCCTCGGCACGCTGCTGTTTTTGCCCAACATCCTGCCTTTGGTGCTGGCGTTGCCTGTCCTGCTGTTCTTGTTTGGGTACAGTCTGACCAAACGATTTACGTCGCTATGCCATTTCTGGTTGGGTGCGGCCTTGATGCTGGCGCCCCTTTCGGTCTGGATCGCCTTACGAGGCCAGTGGGTCTGGCAGCAACCGGCCGATCTGCTGCCTGCCGCACTGTTGGGACTGGTGGTGATGTTGTGGGTAGCTGGGTTCGACATCATCTATGCCTGCCAGGACGCCGGTTTCGATGCACGCGTGCGCTTACAGAGTATCCCTGTGCGACTGGGCATCGCCGGGGCGCTTCGCCTGGCCGCTTGTTCGCATGCGGCGATGCTGGTGGTCTTGATCGGTTTGCCGTGGTGGGCGGATCGCCTGGAACTGGGTTGGATCTACGCATCTGGCGTCGCTGCCGCGGCCGTGCTGCTGGGCTGGGAACATCGGCTGGTGCGGCCTGACGACTTGAGCCGCGTGAATGCCGCCTTTTTTCACGCGAACTGGATGCTGAGCATCGGATTGTTGGTGATCGCGTCGATCGATCTGCTGACTTGACGACGGGACTGGCCGACATCCCTTGCGATCTGGTATGGTAGACCTGGGGTGGCGTTTTTTTTAGAGGAAGTCGGTCGAAGGAGTCGAAGGATGTTGGTCTTCCGTCGTTGTCTGCTGGTCTTGCTGATGTTGCGTTTTGTTCCGGGCTGTGGATCCAGTGACCCGACGGGCACCCCATCGCGCGAGCCGCTTAGCCCTTCCGCCTCCGGGCAACCGTTGGCAGAAGCGCCGGACCGCCAAGCCGAAGCACCGGAGCCCAAGAGCCCTTCAACGTCGGATGGTTCGTTGTTCAGCGATCTTCCTGACCAGGACGACCCTCCGAACGCCGGTACCGTGATGGAGGACCCGAATCTGAAGGACGTGGCCCCGGCGTCCGATCCGACCTCTCAGGAATTGCCGCCAGAAACCCAATGGGAAACCTGGTGCGAATCCTTGATGAGCGGCACTCCCGAGGCGCGACGCCAGGCCGCCGAGGGAATCGCGCAGACGCTGCGTCCGTTCTCCTCCGAAGATCTGGCTGCGTTGCTGGCTCACGATTCCGCCTTCGTGCGTCGAGGCGTGGCTTTCGATCTGTTGGAACGATTCAACCCCAACGATGACCAGATCGCCGCCGCTTTTATCCGCAGCCTGGCAGACCAGGACGCGACGGTTCGGCACATCGCGCTGACCGCCGTCCGCCGTTTGCCTCACGACAAACTGGTCACGGCCCTGGAACCTTTGACCAGCCTGATGATCTCGCCTGCGGAGAGTTCGGCAAATCGCATCGCCGTCATCCGGCTGATCGCGAGCATGCAGAGCCAAGCCCAAGATGCGTTGCCTTTGTTGCACGAACTGCTGCGCACCGACGCGGACTCTGCCGTCCGCTCTGCGAGCGCTGTGGCGATCGCTCGAGTGGCCGATCCACCGCAGGCGGTGCAGTGGCTGCAGGGGGCACTGGCCGGCGAGCCTGACCCGGCGGTCCGGACGGTGTTTGTTGTGCGTCTTGGCAGGATCGGAACGCCCGCAGCAGCCGCGTTGGATGAACTGTCAGAGACGCTCCGCACCGAGGATGCTGAACTGCAACGGGCCGTGATCGATGCGATGATCGCCATCGGCAAACCTTCGGTTCCGCACCTGATCCTTCTGCTGGACGCATCGGACGTCGCCATCCGACGCCTGGCGGTCTTTGCGTTGGGCAACTTGGGCCCGACTGCAGCCGATGCCGCCGAAGCGCTGCAAGCCCGCTTGCAGGACCAGGATGGCGAGGTCCGACAATTGGCCGAGATCGCATTGGCTCGAATCGCTTCCAGCCGCTGAATCCACCCCCTAGTCGCTTAACCCGAGGCGAAAAAGGAGGCGAAAAAGGTGACAGGCACCAAATTCCAAATTTGGGGTCAGAGCTTCAACTCGAATAGATCGGCAAAGACGCTATGTTCTGCTGGCGCATCCTTGAGTCTCGCCGACGCACGCTCAATCCGCTGATCCAACGGTCATGACCTCAATTACGCTTGCGAATCAGAAATGGGGGTTATTGTATTCTTGCGAACCTTTCCGGTACCCTGATGGGCAGCGGTGGAAGTCCGCATTGTTTGGCGCGATATCTTTGGTTGCTGTGTACGCATGGCGCCGAATGTTCACATTTCGCGAGCAGGGCAAGTATCCGCATCCGGTCGACCCCGAGGGTAATTGGACGGTTCGCAACGACGTCCACTACGTCCAGACGACGGTCGGCCACCGGCAGATGCCGCTGCAGCCGGGGTGCGGGGCGGCTTCATCGGCGTCGAGTTGCTCACGCCAGCCGCTACGAGCAGAACCTGTCTTTCCTATATCAAGAACCGTTTTTTTGGGAGCTTTTTTATGAATTACATCGACCGAACCTCCTCGTCGCGTCGCGAGTTTCTCAAGCAATCTGGGCGCGTCGCGGCAGCGACCGCCGTGGCGGCAGGCGCCGTACCGCACGTCCACGCGGCCGAGAACAACACCTTGCACGTGGCGCTGATCGGCTGCGGCTTTCGCGGGACCGGCGCGGTGGCCAACGCCCTGGCGGTTCGGCGTGGGCCGGTGAAGTTGGTGGCGATGAACGACGTGTTCTCGAACCGCATCGATACGAGTCTGCGTAATTTGACGCGAGCGGTCGAGGCTCGGTACGACCGCCTCGCTCACGAGGGCTACGAGTCGCAGATCGACGTGCCCGACGAGCAGCAGTTCGTCGGATTCGACGGATACAAGAAGGCCATGGACTGCTTGAAACCGGGCGACATTGCGATCCTAGCCACCCCGCCGGCATTCCGCTGGGCGCATTTCGACTACGCGGTCAGCAAGGGGCTGCACGTGTTTATGGAGAAACCGCTGACCGTCGACGGACCGACATCTCGCCGGATGCTTGAAACCGGTAAACAGGCGGCGGCTAAGAATCTGAAGGTGGGCGTCGGTCTGATGTCGCGTCATGCGCGCAACCTCCAGCAACTTCACCAACGCGTCCGTGACGGGGAACTGGGCGACATCTTCCTGATGCGTGCCTACCGCATGCATGGTCCGGGCGGTTCGGTTTTCTCGGAGCCGTGGCCTGGCAGCCCGAGCGAACTGCTGTGGCAGATCCAGCGTTTCCATTCGTTTATCTGGGCCAGTGGCGGGGTGTACAGCGACTTCTACATCCACATCATCGACCACTGCTGCTGGATGAAAAACGCCTGGCCGGTAACGGCCCAGGGACTGGGCGGACGCCATTACCGCGGGAGCTGGGTGGACCAGAACTTCGACTCGTATGCCGTCGAGTACACCTTCGCCGATGGTGCGAAGCTGTACTTGAACGGACGTTGCATGCCTGGTGCCCACTTCAATTTCTCCAGCCAATTGCACGGCACGAAGGGCTGCGCGATCGCATCGCGCGCCAACGACTGCGGAGGCCCCTCCAGCATATTCTCGGGACAAACTTTCGATAGCTCGAAGCGAATCTGGCAGTCGGAGACACCGCCGGACGAGTCCAGTCCCTACCAGAACCACTGGGAAGCTCTGATCGATGCGATTCGGGATGATCGGCCGTTCAACGAACTCCAGGAGGGCGTGATGGCCAGCGTTGTCAGTTCTCTGGGCCGCAAGGCTGCTCATACGGCCCGGGAAGTCACCCTGGACGACGTGTTGAACAGTCCGGAAGAATATGCACCGGGCTTGGACCAGTGGACGATGGACTCGCCCCCTCCCGTACAGATGAAGGACGGGCGATATCCCGTCCCCATGCCGGGCCTGGTGACCGATCGCGAGTATCCGATGTAAGCGGCTCTGCTGGCGTGCAGCGTGTACGTGGATCTGACCCCGCTTCGAGCCGGCTGCTGCCAGACGCCGGAGACCAGCCTGCATACCTCCGCGCGCCGGCGTATCGATCCGCTTCAGAGGACCGGCGGGGAGGTGGCAGGAGCCGTCGGGGCACGTGGCAACTGCACAGGGCGGCTGGGCCCCGCCAACCAAATTCGAGCTACCGCTCGGCTGACATTGGTCCGCTCCTGTTGGTCGCTAACTTTGTGCCCGGCCTTTTCACGCCAGCACGTCAGGATACACACCAGTCGCCGATCAGTGGCCGAAAACCAGAGAGGCCACCGCGCACAGGTTGATCAACCATAGCGTGAGAGAGATTTGCCGGAATT
>REEF01000828.1 GCA_007695205.1 Planctomycetaceae bacterium | reverse complement strand
CGGGTTGATTGCCATCGACGATGCCGACTGGCTTACCTGTTTGAACGTAGCGGTTCGCCAACAAGCCCGTCAAAAGGAACCCGACCGCATTGACAAGGTCAGCGGGAGAACGGAACGGAAAGTCCTGCAACAACATTCGCAGGCGGGGGGGCAATCGCGTGAGAACGTCTCCTCCACGTCGCAGGGTTGGGAGAATTGGTACGATTTCGTCACCGTGGACCAGCATCCCCGACTCCACGTGCCATCCCGGGCCACACAGGCGGAAATCGGCATCAAATAACGGGCGGTTGGAGTACGTGATGATGCGAGGTAGTCGCTGCCGCGTCGGCTCATGATTCAGCAGCAACTCCACGAATTTACGAGGTGGGGGGAACTGGCATGGCGGGGCGTCTGCTTGTCTCTGCGGCGTTTCGCAGATGAACATGTTGGCGACAAGACTGGACGCCGCGGCACTAACTTCAAAGTCTGTGCACAGCCACCTACTGAGCTTCGTTGCTAGTGCCCTCGGAAAGGAGCCAGTCATGAACCGCGCCCACAACCGCCCGCAGACGTTCGTCTGACACCCGTTGTCGATAGATGGCACTCGTGTCATACGACCGAGGTACGTGCCCCATGATGGCTTGTACGGCTACCAGGTCGCGGGATTCCTCGCCAATCGTTTGGAACGTGTTCCGTGCGAACCGCAACCAACCGGAATCCAGGTCGACAGCTTCGACTGGTACCTCCGCGATGTCCTTCGCTCCGAGTCCGCCATTGATCGCCAGCAGGACCACCACCTTCTCGGTAGGGTCAGTAGTTTCCACTGCTGGGACGTCAGCCACCGATTGACGAGGTCGCGAACGGTCAACCCCTCGGGTTTCTTGGAGCGGGGTGTGCGACCCGCTCGAACGTCACCGCGGATATCCAGCCATTTTAACCAAGCTGCGTCGCCGGTGGGATCGTCAAGCACCTTTCCGAGATAGATCAGCTTGCCGCGGCATTTCTTGGCCCAACGCGACCGTTCGGGGTGGCCCTTGTCATGGGGAAATGGGCGGGCTTCTTGACCTTCCGCTTTGCGCGCGCCACCTTCGACTTGCTACGCTTTGGCATGATGCTGCCGTCCTGAGTTGAAGACTGTAGGGCGTTGCGGCGGACTCAACAACCCCAGAAGCTGACCCCGCCGACCTCCGCGCGGACCTGATTAACCGCTGTCGCCGTCATGTTCGTATCCATCGGAAGAACCATCCTTGGGCGGACATGGACGCCGCCGCCCTGCTCCAAAGTGTTCAACTGGTGCAGATCCGTGCTACCTGGAGGGCATCGAACGGCGCAGCCTGCGGGACCACATCTTCCGGGAAGTCGCCTGATCTAATGCAGGCTGATCGCGAAGCAGGAAACGTCGGAGATCCAAGGCCGCCTTCAACACGGCAAACGGCGTCGTTCTCCATCTCCGTCATCGCCATCGGCGTACAGTTCGAAGCGTAACCACGTTCTTTCCTCGGCAAACAGCCCAGGACCGACGTTTTTTCTTTTTTTAAATAGGCTTGACTTGCGGAAGCGGACCGAGCATAATACTGAAAGAACGGCGTTCGTTTGTGCTCCCTCAATCTCAACCAGTTCTGTTCACGGGAGGGCTACGATGCAAGTGCCACCGGGCTTTTTGACGCGAGGAGCAACGTCTTAGGTTGCTTCTCAAAAGGTCGTGTTTGGGTTGTATCACGCGGAAGGCTCCAAGGCGTAGGCTGACCCAGCTTGTGCGGTTTGGATGTCATCTGCAAGGCTCTTTGCAGGAGATCGTTTGTTTACGCTTTACAAACGGCGAGAATCCTCCTCGATGTACCTTGCCAAGGTCGCGAGTACCGAGGATGTCTGTTGAACGAGAATGCGTCCCGCATGATTCTGGACTTGACGTTCGCTCACGGCGCTTGCTGTGCTGACGACGCAAGCTGGGCCCTAAGCGGGTGTTGCTCGACGATTCTCGATTCAACTGGCGGAGTCGGGCCGGCGGATTCTCCCATCAAATCTCTTTAGCCCTGGGCACAGACTCCTGTGTCGAGGGCTTTTTTATTTCTTGTTTCCCAACGTTGCATAACGCTCCCTCGGGGGGACGGATTGCCAATCCGTCCTACTTTTGATGCAACGATCTCGCTTCTTCAGGGCCACGGGTGGTTAATGTTTTTTTCCCCCCGGGTTGCTGGGTTCCGGAAACCTTCTCGAATTGTTCGCGGCACGCACGTGCGATGCCTTGGGCGTCCAGTCCCAGATCCGCGAGCAATTCGGCTCGTTCTCCGTGTTCGACAAAGCGATCGGGAATACCCAAACGTCGCAGGTGCCGGGTATCGAGTCCCAGATCGGCCGCCAGTTCCAGGACGGCGCTGCCAAACCCGGCGGCCAACGCAGCTTCCTCGACAGTCACTACGAACGAGCACTCACGCAACGCTCGCTGAATCACTTCCCGATCCAATGGTTTGACGAACCGAGCATTGACGACACCGACATCCAAGCCCTCGCGACGCAGGCGATCGGCCGCCCATACGCAATCGTTCAACAACGCCCCAAAGCTCAAGATGACCCCATCAGCGCCCCAGCGAAACACCTCGGCTTGTCCCCACTCGATGGATGATCGATCGCCGGGGATCGTTTCTGAATCGGCCTTCGGGTAGCGAAGTGCGCACGGCCCATCGTGAGCCAGGCTGAATTCGAGCATCGCGTGCAGATCGTAAGCATCGCCCGGTGCCATCACGGTCATCTGAGGAAACAGACGCAGGTAACCTACGTCGAAAACACCATGGTGCGTCGGCCCGTCCGGACCGGTCAAACCGGCTCGATCCAGCGCAAACGTCACGGGCAAATTCTGCAAGGCGACTTCCTGGAAGATCTGATCGAAACTGCGTTGCAGGAAGGTGCTGTAGATATCGACGATCGGCCGTAGCCCGACCTTGGCCTGTCCCGCTGCGAAGGCGACGGTGTGCGATTCGCTGATCCCCGTGTCGAAGAAGCGATCGGGGAACTCGTCCCGGACCGGTTCCAACTTGTTGCCCTGGCACATCGCAGCGGTCATCACGGTGACTCGATCGTTACGCTGCATCTGCCACAGGATCGCATCCCGAGCGACCTCGGTAAACGATCGCTTGGGCTTGCTGGACGACGGCGCTGTCGATTTTCCGTTCAGTGCGGGAGGGGTATGGAAATAAACAGGATCCTCCGCCGCCGGCTCGTAACCGTGACCTTTCTCGCTGACCACGTGCAACAGGATCGGGCCTTTCAATTCGCGAACCATCCGCAGGTATTTGCGGAGGACGGCGATATCGTGTCCGTCGATCGGTCCCAGGTAACGAAAGCCCAATTCTTCGAACAGCATGCCGCCATGCAAACCGGCCTTCATGCCTTCTTTCAACTGCGCCAAAAACCGTTCGGTCGGATCACCCAGCAACGGCACCTTCGTCAGGATTCGCGTGACCTCGTTCTTCAGCCCCGAGTAGAAAGGCGTCGTGCGCAACCGATCCAGGTAGCTTGCCAGCCCTCCCACTCGCGGGCAGATGGACATTTTGTTGTCGTTCAGGATGACCAACAGGTCCTTCTCCAAACCGCCCGCATGATTCATGGCTTCGAATACAATGCCGGAAACGAAGGCGCCGTCGCCGATCACCGCCACCGACCGACGCTGCTGGCGTCCCAATAAGTCGTCCCCACTCTTTAAGCCCAGGGCCGTCGAGAGGCTGCATCCGGCATGACCGGTCATGAACAGATCGAACGGACTCTCCCCCGGATGGGGATAGCCCATCAATCCGCCACGAGTCCGGATGGTCGAGAATTCGTGATAACGGCCCGTCACCAGCTTATGGGGATAGATCTGGTGGCCGGTGTCCCAGATCAGCCGGTCTTGCCGAAAATCAAAGACGCTGTGCAGGGCCAAGCAGAGTTCGATCACGCCCAGATTCGATGCGAAATGAGCCGAGCGTTCGCTGACCAGATTGCAGATGACCTCGCGGATCTCACCGGCCAACTCGTTCAGTTGACCGTTGGTCATACCCTGCAATACCTTGGGGTCGTCTATACTCGAAAGATGTGGATGCATGGTCGACTAACGATCTCGATGGAGAACAAACTGAGCCAAAGCGTCCAGATGAGCAGCATGGTGCCCCAAAGGACGCAAGGCATCCCGCGCCTCGGCAATCAAATCCGCAGCCCGCTGGCGGCTAACAGCTTCGCCCAATAAAGTAGGATACGTTACTTTTCCCTGAGCAGCGTCCTTGCCTGTGGTCTTGCCCAGCACACTGCTGCTTCCTCCGATATCCAAAAGGTCGTCGGTGATTTGAAATGCCAACCCCAAATTCTGACTGTAAAGGTCAAGTGCCGCAAGGGTGGGGTCATCGGCATCGCCCAGAATCGCTCCGATTCGAGTCGATACCCTGATCAGGGCCCCCGTCTTGCGACGGTGAATTCGTTCCAAATCGGCCAACTCACAATCTGCTGGCAGTCCTTCCAAATCATCGACTTGGCCTCCGACCAGCGATTCAGGGCCGGCGGCGGCAGCCAATTCCCGGCAACAGCGTGCTACGTACTCAGCAGGCATTTCTAACTGGCAGAGCACGTGAAACGCCTGAGCCAGCAAAGCGTCTCCGACCAGGATCGCCAGGGTCTCGCCGAATTTCACATGACACGTCGGCCGTCCGCGACGCAAACGATCATCGTCCATCGCGGGCAGATCATCATGCACCAGCGAGTAGCAGTGCACCATCTCGACAGCACAAGCTGCCGGCAACCCATCCATGGGGTGGTAACCGCAGGCATCGGCTGCCATTAACACCAGCAGCGGGCGAAGCCGCTTGCCAGGCGCCAGCAGGCTGTATCGAATGGCCTCGCGGAGCCTGGTCGGGCAGTCCTCGCCGCTGCGCGTAAAGCGATCCAACGCCCTTTCGATCTCGGGCTGCATCCTGCGTGCGAAATCGAAAAAAGGCTGGAGATTTTGGGCAGTCATTCCGGTTAACGGGTCCCGATCGCGTACAACTGGGACCGGTCCGACACGAACATGACGCCGTTGGCGATGGTGGGCGTACTGTAGATGGACGAGGGAAACTCGATCATGCTGGCCATCTTCAGTTCCTTGCCGGTATTGAAGACCGAGATCAGACCGTCCTCGTTGCCGATGAAGACCTTGCCATCGGCAACCATCGGGGAACCCCAGATGGCGGCCATCACATCCGCCTCGTAGTACCGTCGACCCGTCTCGAAGTCGATGCAATGGATCCGACCGCTCAGGTCCGGAGCATAGACCAGCCCCTCGTGGATGGCGACCGTCGACAGGGTGCGACGGAACGCTTCCATCCCAGGTTCACCGGTCATCGAGCCATCCTGATCGATCCCGCCCAAATGCCAGATTTGTGCCGAGTTCGGATTGGGTTGATTGTCTTCGGTCACGGGGCTGACATCGCCGCGTTTGGTCGCATCGATCCGATAGATGTGCCCGATCCCTTCGCCATGCTCAGGATCCTGCCCCACCGCCAAAACGACGCTGTTTTCATAAAATACCGGCGTGGCGATGATGTAGTTTCGCGTGCCACGGCCGCCCAGTTCGTACCGCGAATCCTTCGGGTTCAGATCGAATCTCCAGAGGTGTTCCCCCGTCTCGGCGTCCAGAGCGTACAACCAACCATCACCGGCGGCCATGTAGACCTGCGCTTGCCCGTCGACAACGCCCAACGATGGCGAACTCCACTGGCCGTGCAAGATCCTGTCGAAGGGCGTGTTGTCCTCCCACACAAGCTCGCCAGTATGCTTGTTGACCGCAATGATGCTGGGCGCCCGCGGTGATGGCAATTCCAGATGAGCTTCATCCACTCCGTTGGACGTCAACACGTAAACCAGATCGCCGTGGACCAGCGGCGAACTGGTGGCCAGGTTATGCGGGAAGACTCCCAGTTCGTCCATCATGTCCAGAACCCAGATAATGTCCGCATCTTCCAGGTCCGTATCCACTTCGTCGGTGTACGGTCCGTCGTTGGTACCGTCGCGGAATCCTTCGGTGTCCAGACACATCAGTTCGCAGCGATTGGTGACCACCCACAAGCGATTGCCTTCGACCCAGGGCGCCGAACAGATCCCCTGTTCCGGCCAGTCGTTGACTCGACCCTGCGGCAGTTTTTCTCGCGTCAACTGCCAGAGGAATTCGCCCGTCTTTTCGTCGAAGCACAGCAGCACGCCTCGATCACCAACATGTTGCGGTCGGTACTCGCCGCCGTTATTGGTACCCACATACACCTTGCCACCAGCGACGACCGGGTTGCCGTAGGTCTGCGACCCCAAGGGCATCTGCCATAGAATGTTGAAGTCGTCGATCGAGATTTCCGGGATGCGGCTCAACCGACTAGGATCCTCGACCGGCGTGTTGGGGGTGAAAATATCGGCGAAACCGGTCGTGGCATTGGCCATGTTTCGAGCCCCATCGCCTCCCCAGCACGGCCAGTCGCCGGTGATCACACGATCCACCTCTTCGGCGTCTTCCACGGCAGCGACTTCTTGCAGTTCGTCCCGGACCTGATCCGCCGGATCGGTCTGGGCGATGTCTTCGGTGGGATCCTCGGCCATCGCCGGGGCATCCAACGGATCGTCGACCGGGGGAAGCTCCGTTTCTGCAGTGATCGGCTGTTCCGATTCCGGGGTCTCGATGGTCGCAGGCCCCTCAGGACCGGTCGTCACAGGCTGCGGCGTCTGGCCACAGCCGGCCCAGAAGAACACTGCTACCAGGACGATCAACGCTTGCCACTTCTGAAAATTTCGGTAATTCATGGGGATGCCTTCCTTCATTGGGGATTGGTCTCGTCGCCGTTGGCCTCGTGTCGAGTCACCTTTAAGTTATCAAAGGCCGAAGTCGCCAACGAGTAGACGTACAGGCCCGGGCTTCCGTTAAGATTTGGATGCGGATCGACGGCTTCGATCGTCCAGTCCTCCGGTTCGGGATCGTCCCGCTTCCAGACTTTTCCCATCACGTGCGCGCCGTCGTCTTTCACGTCAACGCGCATCTTCATGGTATACCAGACGTCCGGATCGGACCGGAAACTGATCTCGCGCGCCATCCTCAAGTGTGCCTGCCAGCTTTGGATGGACAATCGAGCATTATTGCCTTTCAGGATTAGACTGTATCGCTGGTTCGTCAATCCGACGCTGGACAATCGCCGCCGTTCTTCCCGCATCAGCACATCCGCCTGGACCGTATACCCGTTCATATCCGGCGGTCCGAACCAGATGACGGCGCTCGGTCTGCCCGGCCCCGGCACATTCACCAATGCGCGTTGGTCGTCGACATCCCCAGCAGCAAACCGGCGACCAAAAACCCATGTACTGGGCACTTGGCCGTCCTCGTCGTCATCGAAGTCCCAATGCCACGGGAGTTCCGGGAACACGCGCAATCGAGCTTGAGCGGTCAGATCGCCATGGGTAGCGATCACGTGCCCAGCCTGTTCGATCTGCGGATCGCTGATGACCAGCTTATTGCCGTCGGCCCGGGCACTGGACAGTTCGGGCTGCGGCTGCAGTTCTGGCTCCAGGATCTCGA